>CAITIX010000149.1 GCA_903892565.1 uncultured Acidobacteriia bacterium | reverse complement strand
TCAGCAGATCGGCGATGTCGGATTTGAGATAGTCGCGATAGGCCTCGTGCAGCGGCAGGCGCCAGCAGGGGTCGTCGCTGGCAAGGCCCGCATCCAGCAGGGCCTGCGCCGTGGCATCGCGCCGGGCCATCAGCGCCGGCATATCCGGCCCCAGCGCCACCCGTGCGGCGCCAGTCAGCGTGGCGAAATCGAGGATGAGGTCGGGCTTTACGCTATCAGCCCCCTCGCCAGCACGCGCCAGCGCGTCGCCCAGCAGCAGCCGCCCTTCCGCATCGGTGTTGCCGATCTCCACGCTGATGCCCGCCCGGCTTTTCAGCACATCGCCGGGGCGAAAGGCATTGCCGCCAATCGCGTTCTCGGCCGCCGGCACCACCGGCAAGCCGAAAGGCATCCTGCACACCACCGGCGGATATCTCACGCAAGCCACCGCCTCCATGAAGTGGGTGTTCGATCTGAAGGACGAAGACACCTACTGGTGTTCCGCCGATATCGGTTGGGTCACCGGACACAGCTACATCGTCTACGGGCCTCTTTCGGCGGGCGCGACGTCGCTCATGTACGAAGGCGCGCCGGATTATCCGCAGTTCGATCGCTGGTGGCGCATCATTGAAAAATATCGCGTCAACATTTTCTACACGTCGCCCACCGCGATCCGCGCGCTGATCCGTCAGGGCGATCACTGGCCCGAAGGGCACGATCTTTCGAGCCTCCGCCTGCTCGGCTCGGTGGGTGAGCCCATCAATCCCGCGGCCTGGGAATGGTATCACCGCGTGATCGGCAAAGGACGCTGCCCCATCGTCGATACATGGTGGCAAACCGAAACCGGCAGCATCATGATCGCACCCATGCCCGGTGCCGTCGCGCTCAAGCCCGGCTCCGGCACGCTACCCATGCCCGGCGTTGTCCCCGAAATTGTGGACTTCCACGGCTACCCGCTGGAACCCGATCACGAAGGCTTTCTCATCCTCCGGCGTCCCTGGCCCGGCATGATCCGGACTATATGGGGAGATCCGGAACGGTTTAAAGAAGCCTATTGGAGCAAGGTCCCCGGCGCCTATTTCACGGGCGACGCCGCGCGTTGCGATCAAGACGGCTATTACTGGATCCTCGGCCGCGTGGACGACGTCATGAACGTCAGCGGCCATCGCCTCAGCACCATGGAAGTGGAATCCGCGCTGGTGCATCATCCGGCCGTGGCCGAAGCCGCCGTGGTCGGTAAGCCGCACGAGATTACGGGACAAGCCGTGTGCTGTTTCGTCACGCTGAAGAAGGGCGACTACGACCACACCAAGCTCGGCGTGGAACTGCGCCAGTGGGTGGCGCACGAAATCGGAGCCTTCGCGCGTCCCGAAGAAATTCGCTTTACGGACGCACTGCCCAAAACCCGCAGCGGCAAAATCATGCGGCGTCTATTGCGCGAAATCGTGACGAGCCACACCGTCGCGGGAGACGTCACGACGCTCGAAGACATGAGCGTAGTAACGAAGCTCGCCGCTCAGCAGGATGAGGATTAACAGACACAGCTAACCACTGTCATCCCTCTTGAGTTCGCTCGGGATGACTAACACGGGCGTTGAAGGTTATTACCGCTCCTGCTCCACCGCGTAATACCCCTTACGAGCCTGCACCTTCAGATCCTTATTCGCCATGCGGATCTCCACCTTGTGATACGAGCCGTCCTTCTTCGGATTCGGCGGCGTATACGTAATCACGTATTGCGAGCGCATTTCTTCCTGGATCTCGCGGAAGATCTCATCCAGCGTCAAACGATTGCTCACGGGGAACACTTGCCCGCCGGTTTCCGATGACATCTTGCGCAACTCGCCCTCGCCGTTTGGACCAATGCTCATCGTATTGAAGCCACCGCCGCCGCGGTAAATTCCGCGATCCACGTAATAAATGCTGTAGATGATCGAGTCGGCCTTCTGCGCCGCTTCAATTGATTTATCGCGCGTCAACTTGCTGCCTTCATCCACGCCGTCGGTGATCACGACAATCGCCTTGCGCCCGACCTCGCCCCTCAGTCGATCGTTCGCCGCCAAATACACAGCGTCATACAAAACCGTGCCCGCCTGATTCTGCATCGTCGGCACAGGACCCGGATGCAGCCCGCCGATCTGAACGCTCAACCGCAGCTTGTTCAGGGCCTCGCGTAGCAGGCGTGGAGAATTCGTGGAATCCTGCAATAGCTCGGCATCGGTGCCGAACTGAATCAGGAACGCCTCGTACTTGGGACGCAGCACCTTGCTAAAGAACTGATCCGCCGCGCGGCGTTCGATATCAATCAGCCGCTCCTGGCTGCCGCTCGTATCCACCAATAGGCCGATGGTCAGAGGCAGGTCGGTCTCTCGCGTGAAATTCTTGATGGGTTGCTCTTTGCCGTCCTCAAAAATCTTGAAGTCGTCTTTGTTGAGATTCCCCACCAGCGCGCCGTTTTTGTTGCGGACGGACGCCAGGACGTTCACCAGATCGACATCGACTTTAATTACGTCGTCTTTGTTGGTGTCAATCTGCGCCGCAAGGAACGGGGCGGCGCAGAGCAGGGCAGTCGCCAGGGTTGCGGTGGGAGCTTTTCGCAGCATACTTACAATGTAGGATGTTTCCGCGGCCAGCGCCGTTACATAAGAACTACAGGAGAGATCGTGAAGAAAGCCCTGAACCACCTCAAGAAGGCCGACCCCGTGCTTGGCGCGATCATCGAACGCGTCGGCCCCTACACGATCCAGTATCGCGAGCCCGGCTTTCCGACGCTCGTCCGGTCGATTGTTTACCAGCAGTTGAGCGGCAAAGCCGCTGCAACGATTCTGGGCCGCGTACTCGCCGCCGCCAAGGCGGACCCGTTGACCCCCGAGGCGATCCTGAAACTGCGCCCCGCGAAGATGCGGACGCTCGGTCTTTCGCAGCAGAAAGTCACCTATATTCGCGAACTCGCCCGTATGACGCGCGACGGCGAGATCGTCTTCGAGAAGCTGCCGGAACTGGAGGACGCCGAAATCATCGAGCACCTCACGCGCGTCAAAGGCGTCGGCGTCTGGACCGTCCACATGTTTCTGATGTTCGCCCTGCAGCGTCCCAACGTGCTGCCCGTGGGCGACCTCGGCGTCCGCATGGGGATGAAGAAGGTCTATGGATTCGCGGAGCTCCCCAAGCCCGCCGAAATGGAAAAGATCGCCGCCGCGTGGCATCCGTGGTGCTCGGTGGCGAGCTGGTATATGTGGCGAAGTTTGGAAAATGAAGGGGCGATGTAACGCCGATTGGCACCATGAGCTGATGTGTGGGGCGGACCTCCTGGTCCGCAGCCGGCCTCCCGGCCGGCTAGTTCGCGGTGAGAATCTGCCCGACGTCGTCGCACTAATTCCTCGTGACATATTACCGCCGACGTCTGCCGCATCTGTCCCACGATGATCAGCCCGTTTTTCTGACGTGGCGTTTGCACGGCAGCCTTCCCACAAACCGCTGCTTTCCCCCAGCCTCAACGTCCGGGAAAGCGTTCGCCGCGTTGGATCGCTTATTGGACGAAGCCACTGCGGGGCCGTTCTATTTGCGCCAGCCGCGCATCGCAAATATGGTGGTCGAAGTTCTTTTGCACAACGCGGAGGCGCTTGGCCGGTATGAATTGCAGGCATTTGTAGTGATGCCGAACCACTTGCATCTGTTGATCGCGCCGCTGATGCCTGTGCCCCAAATTACAAAGCGGTTGAAAAGTTACACAGCAAAGCTCGCGAACGAAATGATGCTGCAAACCGGGCACTCGTTTTGGCAGGAGGAGGGCTACGATCATTTGGTGCGGAATCGTGACGAGTGGGATCGGATCAAGCGTTATATTGAATTGAATCCGGTTCGCGCGGGGCTCGCGAGAGCGGCGGAAGACTATTTGTGGTCGAGCGCTGGGTGGGCGACCAGGAGGTCGCCCGCGGACCAGAGGTCCGCCCCACCATGAACGGTGGCGAGCTGGTACATGTGGCGCAGTTTGGAAAACGAAGGGGCGATGTAGCGGGGGGCGAGGCGCTATCAGTGCCTCGTCTGAGATTTGACAATGGAGGTTTGTGATGGATCTTGAAGGAATTGTGACGAAGCTTGATGCCCGCAAACAGCGGGCTACATACGGTGCGGTCGCTGGCATCGTTGGCGGCTTGGCCAGAGGGCTGATGAACGGTCGTCCGAAAAATCACAAGTATTCTTGGGTGGTAGCCAAGACCGGACAGCGGCGCGGCTGGCCGACCGGCTACGAAAAGCATCAAATCCATCCGGACTGCCTTTGGCAAATATATAACGGCCCCGAAAACATCATCGAGGATCCGGAAGAACTAATCACTTGGCTGAAGAGGTGACGAACCGTGAAGGATCAGTATTTCGGGGACGTGAACGATTTCCGCAAGTACCTGTTGCTGCGTGCTCTAGTTCTTCCAAATAAACTGCGCCTTGGTGTCTGTTGGATGCTCACCCCGTCTGATGGTCGAACGGACGGAAGTCTCCTTACATATCTTCGGAAGCCAGATCCTCATCGCCGACACGACCCGGAATTGTTCGATTGGCTCAGACAGGTCGTCGATATTGAACGTGACCGCCGGACCGCTAGGATCGAAACATCTGGCCTCTTGGGTCCGGTGTCATTCCACTCACAAATGTTGGCAGATAGTCATGAGGACCGCAGTCTTTATTTTTCGTCCTCCGCCGCGATCTTCGGAGGCTGCGATTTGGTCTTCTTCGACCCAGACAACGGGCTGGAAGTCAGATCAAAGCCACGTGGTCGCAAAGATTCTTGCAAATACATCTATTGGGAAGAAGTTCAGGAGACTTTTAGTGCGGGCTCGTCGGTGCTCGTGTATCAGCATTTCCCTCGCGTAAAGCGAGAACAGTACATGGGTCGCATGACACAAGAATTGCGTCAGCGAACGGCTGCGGCTTCCGTGTTTTCATTCAGAACGTCGCAAGTCTTATTCCTACTTGCGGCGCACGGCCACCACGCCGAAATGTTTAGGGCACGCCTTTCGGACATCCGTTCGCGTTGCGATCCGAATCCTTTCATGGCTTGCGAGCACTAGCTGACGGACGCCAGAAATAGAAAGCGGCGATATAATAATGACGAATGGATCTCTACGCTGAAATCGTACGTCTTCGCAAAGCCGGACAGAAGTGCGCCGTCGCGACCATCGTGCAGGTCAACGGCTCCATTCCCAGCTATGAGAGCGCGAAAATGCTGATCCGCGAGGATGGTTCCATCATGGGCACCATCGGCGGAGGCTGTGTCGAAGCCGATGTCTGGACCGCTGCGCGCGAAGTCATCGAAACCGAAAAGCCCCGGCACCTGACCTTCAGCCTCGGCCAGGACGCTGCCTACGACAACGGACTCATTTGCGGAGGCCAATTGGATATCTTCGTCGAACCTGTCACACCCGAGCCGCGCGCCTATATCTTCGGCGGCGGCCACGTTTCCAAGAGCATCTCGAAGATCGCGAACATGGCTGGCTTCGCCACCGTCATCGTCGACGATCGCGAGGCCTTCGCCAACAAGGAACGCTTTCCCGAAGCCGACGAAACCTTTGCCGACGAGTACGAGAACGTTTTCCCGAAGCTGAACGTTACCTCTTCCGCGTATCTTGTGATCGTCACGCGCGGCCACCGCGACGATATGCGCGTGCTGCGCTGGGCCGTCGGCACTCCGGCGCGCTATATCGCGATGATCGGCAGCAAGCGCAAGACAATCTCCGTGGTGAAGGAACTCGTCAAAGAAGGCATCGCGCGCGAGGCGTTCGAAAAAATCTACGCGCCGATGGGCCTGGAAATCGGAGCCGAAACGCCCGAAGAAATCGCCATCTCGGTGGTGGCCGAGATGATCGCCACGCGCCGTTCGCCGAAGTCTGATTGGCGGCAGCTCTCGAAATCGATCTTTGCACACGAAGAGTTGAAGGCCCTGTTGAAGTGATCGCTGGTGTGATTCTGGCGGCAGGCGCATCCAGCCGCATGGGCGGCCATCCGAAGGCGCTACTCGAATATCACGGTGAAACGTTCGTCGCGCGCCTTGTGCGCGTTCTTTCCGCCGTGTGCGATCCCGTCATCGTCGTCCTCGGGTATCACGCCGATCGAATTGAACCCGTCGTGCCGCCGGGCGCGAAAGTCGTGACGAATCCGTCACCCGAACACGGACAACTCAGTTCGCTACAAACAGGACTCGCGGTATTGCCGGAACAAGCAGAAGGATTCATGTTCGTCCCCGTCGATTGTCCCGCAGCCGAGCCCGAAACAATAGCCTCGGTCGCCGCCGCGTTTCGTTCGCGCGATCCCCGGATTCAGCTCGTTGTCCCGCAGTATCACGGCAAGCACGGGCATCCGGTTTGCGCGTCGCGCGAAATCGTACGCGAAATGCTCGCGCTGCCCGCCACCGCCCAAGCCCGTGATGTGGTCCACGCGCACATTGCGAACACGCTCTACGTGGATGTGGACGATCCCGGTATCCTGACGGACATCGATAATTTGGAGCGCTATAAGAACCTCGAAAAAGGTGTTCAGTGATGATGTCCCGGCGCAAGTGGCTGACCGTCGGAGTCGTGTTGCTGCTCGCCGCCTGTGCCGCGCCGTTTCTTCCGCTCTCTTTTCTGCGGCCACGCGTGGAGAACGCGCTTTCCGCAAAGCTGGGCCGTCGCGTGGAAGTCGGTGACGTCTCGTTTACCGTTTTCACTGGCCCCGGCCTATCGCTTTCGAACGTCATCATCCACGAAGATCCTCGCGCCGGAATCGAGCCGTTCGTTTATGCGCAGACTGCCGATGCGCGTCTGGATCTCGTCGCCTTGTTGCAAGGACGCCGCGGGTTTTCCAGCCTTCGTCTTGTCGATGGGACCCTGAATCTTGTGAAGACGCCCAGCGGCGATTGGAATTTTCAATATCTCAACGCCGCGCGTCTGGAGGACGCTCCCACGCTGCATTTGCGCAACACGCGCGTGAATCTGAAACTGGGAGACACGAAATCGGAATTCTATTTCGACGGTTCGGATCTAGATGTTTCTCCCGGCAATCAGGGATCCGTGGCCCTTCGTTTTTCCGGTATTCCCGGCCGCACGGACAGTCCGGCGCAAAATTTCGGACAGCTTTTTGTGCGGGGTTCGTGGGCGCCGGCGGCCGTCGCGCAACCTTTGAATCTAAACATCGAGTTGGATCCGAGTTCCTTCGATGGCCTCGCGAGGTTGTTTGGACCCACGTGGTTTGACATGCAAGGCCAGGTGTCTTTCGCCGCCCAGCTTTCGGGGCTGCCTTCGCAAATGGCCGTTGTGGGAGAAGCGCAGTTGGATGAAGGGCGGCGTTCCGATTTTCTGCCGAATCCCGATGCAAAGTGGAAGCTGCCCTTTCGTGGAACGCTCGACTTACAGGCAGAAACGCTGCAGCTTGAAAATGTTCCGGATCCCAAGAGCGTTACGCCGATCTCCGCGCATTTGCGCGCAAGCCATCTTGTGAGCGCGCCGCAGTGGAGCGCGGATGCCGCGTTGCAGGACGAGCCCCTCGCGGTGATTCTGGCAGCCGCCCATCGCGTGGGCGCGCCTCTTCCCGAAAGACTCACGGGAACGGGGATGGTTTCGGGGACTTTGCAATACGACTCCGGCGAGGGCCTATCCGGAGCTTGGGAAGCTCGCGACGCTACGATCGGGCTGCCGGATACACCTGCGATGAAAGCGGAGTCGCTTCCGATGAAAGTCGCGGCAGCTACGATCGCGGCAGGCCCCGTGATGTTCAGTGTCGGCGACATGCAAAGCGTACAGGTTGAGGCGAGCTACAAATTTGATGGCTCCGCGGCAATCGACGCCAAGCTCACGACGCGGGGCGTGAGCCTAGCGACTCTTCGGCCGTTTTCCTCAGCGCCCTTGCTGGAGCACGTCGTATTTGGTTCCAAGGCGACGGACTCGAAAAGTCCGCAGCAGACGACAGCGGATCCGAAAACTGGGGATCAGCACACTGGGGGTGAGAAAACAAAGCTCGTGCCGACGAAGGACATCGAGAATCGCGAGATCTCTCCCAACGAGGGAATGTGGCGTGGGACGATTCACTTTCAAGGCAACTCGGCGGAAGGAGTTTGGACAGGCGACTATTCTATCGAGAACGCGCAAATCTCCATCGAAGGAATTGCCGATCCGATTCGTCTCCAATCCGCCGCTGTCACTGCGTCCCCCGGACGCTTTGCCGTCACGCGAATCAAGGGCTCCGTTGGCGACGTTTCTTTTACGGGCGAAACCCATTGGGCCGCCAAGACGGATTCCGCAAAAACAGATGCAGCTCAGCGCGTGGGTGCAACCGCGACGCTGCCTTATACCTTCAAGCTGCAGATCCCCGAGGCCTCCGTCGTCGAGCTCCAGCGTCTGTTCCATCCGACGCTTGTGAGGTCAGCGGGGATTCTGCAACGTGCGAAAAACCTTGGCAACAATCCTTCCCCACCGGATTGGATATCGCAACGCAAAGTGGAGGGATCTGTTTCCATCGGGTCTTTGCTCGTGGACGACGACAAGTATGCCATCGATATTCCACGCATCACTTGGGATGGTGCGACCGTGCTCTTGTCGCCTCTTCGAATGCATGCTCTCTCCGGAAATGCTGCTTCCGCCAATTTGAGCGGCGATCTCACGATGAACCTTACTCCGGCGGTTGCGCAATATCGACTGACAGGGAAGCTCGCGGGGTTTCCTTACAAAGGCGGTCGCATCGATTTCGATGGACGCGCCGAGGCTTCAGGAGACAGGCCCTTGGGGAGTCTGCATGCCGCGGGGACTCTAAATGGTCGGGCCATTGCGTTTTCTCGCGACGCAATGTTTCGAACGGCCAAGGCTCAATTTGAGACTTCGGTACAGGGAAGTTCCCCGCGCTGGAAATTCACGGACGTCGAAGTGACGCGGGGGAACGAAGTATATAAAGGCGAGGGCATTTCACAGC
>CAITIX010000148.1 GCA_903892565.1 uncultured Acidobacteriia bacterium | reverse complement strand
CGCCGTCCCAGTGGGCCACGGACGTGCCCATCCACGTCAGTTCAGGATCGGTCGGCAACGGGCGGCCGTCGGTATGCATACGGCGAATCGTATGATCGTACTCGAATATCTGTAGCGTCACCTTCGGCGTCTGCACGAACTCAAACGGATAAGGATGGAAATACACGCGCGGCGTTCCCGGAGGCGCGCAACGCGTGAGCACCGGATCGTTGGTGGAGTCGAGCGTATACTTTCCGCCGTTGGAGTTTTTCGCTTCGGCGTACTTCATCTTGCCCCAATCAGTGAGTTCCGGCTCTTCCTTGGTGAAGGTGGCGCCTGTGAATCCGCGCATGTTCGCAGGGCTACGCAGCATCCACACGCCGCTCATATCGCGCTTGGGCGCAGGAGCGCTCGGCTTCGCCGGCTCCTCTTCCTTCTTCATATTGCCCTGCGCCTGCAGGGTACCGGCAAAGACGAGAATCGTGCCCAAGGCGAGCGCGCGCGAAACGCCAAGCCCGCGATTCGCAGTCACGAAGTTTGCAGGGGTGAGGCTTGCAAAAAAGTTATGTTTCATGTGGATGGCCTTTCCTTTGGAGACCCTCTGGGCCGGAAACGTACTCGGTTCCCCGGCCACTGCCGTTATACATTCTTCCACAATTTGGACTGCCTGGGGCAAACTTTCCGTCGCCGGAACGGTTCTCAGCATATCCAAAACCCCCTTTACACCCGTTTTATTTGGTGGCATACTACCGCTGTAATTGGAGCGCCAAGGTTGAGTATCGGTTCGCCCGCCCCAGAAACGCAGTCCTGCCGTGTGATCCCTCTCGTCTTGCCTCTGGATACAGTGAGGAGTGTTGGGTGAAGAAGCTATTCGTAGGAAATCTGCCATACGCCGCTAACGAAACGGACGTCCAGAACTTTTTTGCCAGCCATGGCATCACGATCGATAACATCACCGTGATGCGCGATCGCTTTACGGGCCAGGCACGCGGATTCGCATTTGCGGAGATCAACGACGATGCCGTCGCCGCCAATGCCGTGGAAACGTGTCATGGACAAGAGATGCTGGGCCGCGCCATTGTGGTTAATGAAGCCCGTCCCATGACGAAAGATGGCGGCGGTGGCGGTCGGGATCGCGGTCCTCGTCGTTATTAATGTCGTTATGAACGGCGTTATTAGCGCTGCTATGAGAGCCGTCTAGGCGGTTGAGTTCTCTCCGCGCGAAGCTTGGCTGCTCCTGCGCGGCGCAAGCTCAGAAGTCTCCCCTGCGGTCCGCGTGAGCGGACGATACATTTCTATTGCCCGAACGGACTCTTCCTTCGAGCCTGTCCGGATTGTTTCGCATTGCGAACCCATTGCACCAGATAAGATAGAAATCATGAGTGAAAAGACCGCCCGGAACAACGCGTGGATCGCCACGGCGCGCCGCGCCATGTTGTCCGAGGCAGAGGCCGTAGTGGCCGCCTCCGAGCGCCTTTCCGAAAACCTCATCCACGCAGTCGAGCTGATCCTCGGCCGCTCGGGAGAAAAGCCGGGCAAGGTCGTGATTACCGGGATGGGGAAATCCGGCCATATTGGCCGCAAGATCGCCGCGACGCTGCAAAGCACCGGAACGCCCGCCGTGTTCCTGCATCCGGTGGAGGCGGCGCATGGCGACTTGGGCATGTGCCAGCCGGGCGACGCCGTGCTCATGATTTCCAAGAGCGGCTCGACCGCGGAACTGCTGGATTTGATCGCGTCGCTGCGCGGCTTCCATGCGTCTCTCATTGGCATCCTGGGCAACACGAAATCGCCGTTGGCCGCCGAGATGGACGTGGTCCTCGATGGCTCCGTGACGCGCGAGGCCGATCCCGAAGGCTTCACGCCCACCAGTAGTGCGATGGTCGCCTTGTCGCTCGGACATGCGCTGGCCGTTGCATTAATGCAGGCGCGCGGATTCACCGCAGAGCATTTTCAGAAATTCCATCCGGCCGGACAACTCGGGCTGAACCTGCGCTTGAAGGTTCGCGATGTGATGCACGCGCTGGCGGAAGTCGCTTGGGTGAAAGCTGGCGACACGCTCAAGCATGTGGTGATTGAGATGTCGGCGCGTCCGTTGGGCGCGGCGTGTGTGGTGACCGACGATCATCACCTCTTGGGTCTCATCACCGATGGCGATGTGCGCCGGGCTCTGCGGAATCACGACGACATCCGGACGCTCGCGGCGACCGATGTCATGTGCGCGCGGCCGACGATGATTGGCCCGGACGCTCTGGTGCATGACGCGCTCACGCTGATGGAAGATCGCCCGAAGCAGATCTCCGTGCTTCCGGTGGTGGATCCGGCCACAAAGGCTTGCCTGGGGCTGATCCGCGTCCACGACGTCTATCACGGTAAGCTACGGGACTAGTATCCGGCCTCAGAAGTTCGCGGAAGAAATGCCGCACCGCTGCGTCAACATTTATCCGTGTGTCATCCCGAGCGAAGTCAAGAGGGATCTGCTCTTCGTTCCCACATGCCAACGCTGGCCCTACGGCCGGAACGCCAGTAGATATCCGTCGGTAACTCCCGTATTCGGGAAGATCGCCTGTCCGGGTGCGAAGATGCCGGCGGTGGCCCAGCCGGTCACGTAGACCAGTCCGTTGCTATCCACGTCCACGCCGCTCGCGATCTGATCCCCCAGGCTCGTAACGTAGCTCGAATAGATCAGCCCGTTGATGCCTTTCGTGGGATCGATCTGCGCGACGAATCCATCGATGCCGCCGCCCGCGGAAAGCGCATTGGCGGCCGTCTTCGATCCTTGCGGCAGGTTCGTCGAAAGCGTATAGCCGCAGATGTAATACAGGCCGTTCTTATCGCGAGCCAGGCTGAACGCCGCCTCCGCGAAGTTGCCACTGAAGTAGGTGGAGTAGACCGGACCCGCGCCGATTTTCGCCGCCGGGTCCAGGATCGTCAGGAACGCCGCCGAATACGATTGCGGATTCACCGCCGCCTGAAACGCATTCTGTGTGGTCGGAAAATCGGTGGATAGCGTCAGGCCCGCCACGCCGATGCGTCCGCCGGGTTCCACCAGCAGGCTGGTGATCTGGTCGTAGTTGGAGCCGCCCAGGTAGGTGCAGTACAGCACCTGCGTCATCTGCGGATTCAGCTTGATCACGTATCCTTCGCCGGATTGGTTGTATCCGGTCTGCACCGCGTTGGCCGTCACCGGGTAATCGGGAGATCCTGTTTCCCCGGCCAGATAAATGTTGCCCGCGGCGTCCACCGCAATCGCGGCTGCTCTGTCGTCAGCGGCGCCCGGAATCAAAATACTGGCGATCAATTGCGCCGTACCGCTTAACGCCGGATTCAATTCCGTAGCGAACACCTCGGTGCCGCCGCGCGGAAACGTTTCGGTGCTCGCTGCCGTGAGCGGGAAGTTGATCGAATTCGTCGTTCCCGTGACATAAATCTTTCCGCCGGAAACGGCGATCCCCGCCGCGTAGTCCACCTGCGTTCCTCCCAGGTATGTTCCATACGTTTGGACCGCTCCGACGGTATCGAACGCGGCGATGAACGTATTCTGTGCGCCCGGCAGTGCCGTAGCGTACGGATTCACCGTGGGGAGGTTCGTGGATTGCGTGACACCCGTGATGTACGCGATGCCGTTGTTATCCACCGCGATGCCTTGGACGATTTCATTGTTCCCACCGCCGTACAGCGTGGTGAACGGCACGAAGTTGCCATCGGCCGCCGTCGGATTGATCTTCATGATCCACGCATCCTGCCCGCCCTGGTTGCCGAGGATCGCGATATTTCCTTGCACGTAGAAATCCGTGGCTTGCGTGTTGCCGGCTACGTACACGAATCCCTGCGCGTCGTGCGTAACGGCAACGGCCGGGCTTGCTACGGATCCAAAAAGATACTGCGTATACACAACGACGGGATCGATCACCAGCTTTGCCGAGTGGTCATAAGCACCGACGGCGACGGCCACCGTGCCATCGGCGGCGATGCGATATCCGCCCTCCACCGGTTTGCGCGATCCATTCGCCGCGATCTGATACACCACTGGAGCGCGTTGCACCAGCGAGGTCTCTCCCTCACCGATTTTCAAATCGCCAGCGTCCGTCAAATGCGCCGTTGCGCCCTCGAATGCCAGGCGGATCTTCGACGGATCGGCGCCCGGTGCCACTTCGAAATCGTATTCCAGCTGCGTGCCTTTGCCGTAGTACACAACGTCAACGCCCGGATACACCGACGTCCGGCGCAGCTTCTGATAGCCCGGAATGCTGCCGCGGTACGATGCCGTGAAATAGCTAGTCGGCGACGCGAGTGCGTCCATCGGCTCATATTCGGCCTTCCGGTTGGCTCCCTGCATGCGCACACGAACGATGCGATCGCGTGTTCGGATCAACGCACCATCCGCCGTGAACGCGTAGGACGCTTCCGGATTGCGAGCCGTCCATGCCACCGGTTCGGCGGCGTGGACCTGCCCCAGATTCTGCTCGAACCGCAGCGGCACGCGCGCCAGCAATTCCGTTGCCTGCGCGTTCACGGCGGATTTCGCCACGGGGGCAGCCGACAAGGTCAGCGCGAGAAAAAACAAGCCAGTAAACTTCATGAAGATATGTGGACGCGGCTCAGCGCACGTCCGTTTACACGTATTTGTGACGAACAAGAAGATCTTTACCCCTATCTCACTGAAGTTGTCGAAACAGCGGCCCGGCGCAAAGCCAGTCCACCGTTTTCAGGCCTAATTTAAATAATACGTCCGATAGAGCGAGTCGCGCTGCTTGGGGATAAACCCAGCGTCGCGAATCAGGCGCCGGAGTTCCTCCTCCGTGGCCTGATGATGCGTGCCGGCGGCGCTCACGACGTTCTCTTCGATCATGACGCTGCCCACGTCGTTGCCGCCGAAGCGCAGCCCCAGTTGGCAGGTTTTCAATCCCGGCGTAACCCACGAGGACTGAATGTTCTCGATGTTTTCGAAATACAACCGCGAGAGCGCCAGCATCTTCAGATACTCCACCGCCGTCGCTTCTTCTTTCACCGAACGCCCCAAGGACGTGTACTCGCGTTGAAACGCCCACGGGATGAACGCCGTGAATCCGCCCGTGTCTTCCTGGATCTTGCGGACCACGTCAAAGTGATTCATGCGCTGTTCGATGGTTTCGCCCGTGCCGAACATCATGGTCGCCGTGCTGCGCAAACCAACCTTGTGACAAGTCCGATGCACGTCGATCCATTCCTGCGTGGTGCACTTCAGGCGGCTGATCCGCTGGCGGACTTCGTCATCTAGAACCTCGGCGCCGCCGCCGGGCAGGGAATCGAGCCCTGCGTCTTTCAGCCGCGAGAGCGTGTCATACAAACTCAATCCGCTGACCTTCGCGATGTTCGTAATCTCGGGCGCGGAAAAACAATGGCACCAGATGTCGAAGCGCTGCTTGATGGAGCGCAGCAAATCCTCATACCATTCGATCTTCAACTCGGGATGCAAGCCGCCCTGCATCAGGATCCCCGTGCCGCCAAGCGCAATGGTTTCGGCGATCTTCGCGAAGATCACTTCCTTGGGATGCAAATAGCTTTCGCTATGCCCCAGTGGGCGATAGAACGCGCAGAAGCTGCAATATTCCGTACACACGTTCGTGTAATTGATATTGCGATCGATGATATAGCTGACGATTCCTTCCGGATGCAGCTTGCGGCGCACGGCGTCTGCCGCCATGCCGATGCCGATCAGGTCGGGGCTGTGGAAGAGGTCGATCGCCTCCGCTCGGGTCATCATGCGGAATGTCCTCCTGTACTGGGATTCTTGGAAAGCGCTACGGGAACTTGAATTTTATCTAACGCCGTGGCGCGCTTCAAATACTCCGCGAGCCCTTCGGCATGTTTCGGGCCGAACTCGTAAATGATGTACTCGGTGAAATAGCGATGCACCAGTTCTTCGGTCAGCTTGCGCAACGGCGCCTCTTGCGAAACCATCTCTTGTATGCGATTCAGTCCATAGCGGCAAGAATCGGCCAGCGCTTTGCCGAAGGGCTCGCGGACCACTTCTTTGCGGCCGGCCCACACGGCGAACACCATCGGCAATCCCGTGAGCGCCGTCCATTCGGTGCCCAGGTCGAGCGTCTCAAACGGGAGCTTCGCCGGATCCACGTGCAGTGCGGCATCGCCAATCAAGAGCGCGGCATCAGCCGATCCCAACATCGTGGCGAGCTCCGGCGGCTGCGAAATCGTGCGGGGTGTCGCTCCGAACTTCTCGCCCAGGATAATGCGCGAGAGCATCACCGACGTGCGCGATCCCGAATCCGTCGCCAGCGTTTTGATCTCGCGGAACGGCACTTTCGAAATCAGTAGAATGCTGCGTACCGCGCCCACCGAGGAGATCCCGATGTTCGGAAAATACTCCAGCTTCTGGCGCGACATCTCGATCGCCGGAACAATGCCGAGATCGGCTTCGCCCGACCGCAGTTCATCCGCGCAACGCGAAGGAACGGCGAAACGCAGATCGAAAACGGACTTCAGCGCCTCGTCGTGCAACAATCCCCAAACCAGCGGCACCGTGTTGAGATAACTAACCGCGCACACGCGGGGCTTGGCCGAAGATGTCGCGTTCAATGGATTTTGCGGGATCAACACCTTAGTTTATCAGTTTCATCGAACTTTGCCGAAATCGCTGCGTCTATAATCGAGACTGCTCCAACAAGGACCGCGCTCTGTGAAGAAGATCTCCTCCGCCAACACCGTCTTTTACAAGAAGATATTCCCTGTGTTGTGGTTCGGGATCCTCGCGGCCGTGTGCGTCGGGATGATCTTCGGGAAGGCTCCTCGTTTCGCACTGATCGGTCCACTCTTCATGGCATTTTTGGGCGCAGTCCTCATGAAAGCCTTGATTCGGGATCTTATGGACGAGGTCTACGATTGTGGCGACTCGCTGCTCGTGAAAAGCGATAGCCGCGAGGAGCGCATCGAGCTCGCGAACATCATGAACGTGAGCGCCACCATCGCGACCAATCCTCCGCGCGTCACGCTCCGCCTCATTGAGCCCGGAACATTCGGCAACGAGATCGTTTTCTCGCCCATCAAACAATTCACGCTGAATCCGTTTGCCAGGAATGCCATCGCCGAAGACCTGATCGTGCGCGTCCATCAGGCGCGATCGCGCCACGCGTAAGCGGGATGTCAGAGACGGAGTGAGGACAGCGCCGGTAGAACCCCGCACGTAAGTGCGGGGATACACTTGCAGGTTCGATCACGCATGGGCGTATCGCCGAGCTGACGCCCGGGGTTCTACCCCGACGCTTAGCCGACCACCGTTCTTACTCCACCTCTCCCGCCTGCAACGGCAGTTTCACGGGAGCCTTCCTCTTCGCCGAAAGATCCAGCGCCTTCGTCAGCATCAACCGGTTGTGCGCTTCTTTCGCCGTCGCGTGCGGGGTCGGAACTCCCAGTGCTACGCGATTCAGCCAGGATTCCGTTTCCTCGCGCATCGGTCCCCGCAATTCGCCGAGCGCCATGTCCCCTGGAGGATAGCTGCCCATGAAGTCGACCAAGCGAGACTTGTCGGGCGCATATCCTTCCGATTGCGGAGCGCTCACTGCAAGTACAATATCGCGATGCGTGTCGTCGATGGTCAGCACGCCCGTCGTCCCCACGATGCCGACTTCCAGGCTGTACACCGCCGCAGGCCACGTCACCGGCAGCGCCCACGAAATGCTTAAGTGATACACGCAGCCGTCGCTGAACATGATCATGCCAGCCGTCGCATCGATGCCTTTGTAGAGGGGCCCCAGAACTTTGTCTATCGAACGCGCGTAAACCTCCACTGGAGTTTTCGCTTCCAGGTACCACATGGCGATATCGAGCGCGTGCGTTCCAGAAATGACGAGTGGAGAAATCGTCTCCGGTTGATCCGTGCGCTCGTAGTTATCGATTGCCACCAAGCGGTTCATGAACGCGCGCGACGTCACCAGCGTTACATCGCCCAGCGCACCCGTGCGGACTTTTTCTTTCGCCGCCAACCACCGTCGCCGAAAGCGTTGCGTATAGCCGACCACGGCATCCACGCCGGATTTCTCGATCGCTTCCAGCACCGATGCCGATTCCGCGATGCGCGTCGCCAGCGGCTTCTCGATCATCATCGGAATGCCGCGTTCCACGGCACGCATCACCGGGTCGACGTGCAGATGTTCGTCCGTCGCAATGATGGCCGCGTTCACTTCCGGACGCGCCAGCAACTCGCGATGATCCGTCGTCACGAAATCCGCGCCGATCTTTTCGGCCACTTCCTTCGCCCTCTCCGGCTTCTTCTCCGCGATGCCGATCCATCCCACCGATCCATGCCGCGCGGCGACCGCTCCGCGAAATAATCCCACTCGCCCCGCGCCCACAATCGCGAGCCCAATCTGTTTCGGATTCCGTTTCATTCTTATCTAGCTTACGTGGTTCGTAGTGGGGCAGGTTGGAAACCTGCGCGCGATTGGGAATCGCGCTGGTCTTACAATAAACATGCCGGGCGGGTTGGCAAACTGCTCGAACGTATACACCGGTCGCGCCACGTGCGCAGCGCCATGGTTGACTGCTTGCAGAATCGCGGCCAGTACGGCCTCCGCTTCTGCCCTGGACATTTGGGATTGACGCCCCAGCATCTTGCATCGCCGGATGCCGTCCTCCCTCCAAAAGGCGACCCACACACGATGACGCCCGTGTTTGCGGGCTTGTAGGCTGCCTCTCTGAAATCGCTTTCGACGCATTTCGTTGCCTCTTTCCTGCGTCGAAGGCGGTGATACTCGGCATGCCTCGGATCTTAGCACTCGGAGACCGCCGATCGGCGGGAGTTCTCGAGCCACTCGTCGATCCATTCGCGCTTGATCAAAACCCGGCGGCCCAAGCGAAATGAACGGATCGGCAGCACGCCATGCACTTTTCCCTGGATGACGTTCGACAGATGCGCCTTGGAGATCTGCAAGTAGGCAGCGGTTTGCTTGAGAGTCATGACCGGCGAAGTTGTTGTGCGATCGTTCATCAAGCCTCGTGAACCTGGGTTCGATCATCAGTATGTACAGCCGACCTTGAACTTTAAAGACGAACGGAGGGATGACGATGAGGGCAAAACGGCGAAGGACGGGATTGTTTTGAGTCTGGTTTTGATAAAGGCGTCAGGCTTTGGACGGATTGCGCTCTCGCTCGACGAAGCGCTTGCTCTTGATGTGCTTCGATTCATTCGGGAAAACTTTGCCTCGTTCCCAACTCTTATACGTCGCAAGCGATATCCCTAACTGGTCGGCGGCTATTGCTTGCGTGATGCCTTGGTTGGCCCGGGTCCCGCGCAACAAGGCAGGCAGCGTCTGCGGAAGAATCTCGCGTCGTTTCTCCGCGTCAATCAGTAGCAGGCGCTGATGCGCTTGCAGGCTCGCGAGCAGCTGATCGTGGGAGATCCGCTGCTCCTGTTGATCGAACGGATACCGATGCAACGGAAATCGTTCGAGCACAGCAGGCCTTTCTTGCCAGTCGATGAAGTGGCGGCTTAGCCTTACAAGGTATCGCTTGAAGAGCTCAACCCAAGCGATCACTTCGGTCGCAAGCTCTGAAGGTAGCGCCGCAGCCGACAAGCACCACGGGGGGCTACGGCAAGCAGACTGGTCTGGCGGCTCGTGCGCCGCCATCAAACCTGAATTAGGCGATGATCGTCACTGTGGTCCTCTTCGAAGCGAGGCAGACGGCGATAAAGGTGATAAACGCATTGCCGGCAAGGTAGGTGGCGACGGCCCACGAAGCGCCGCCAGCCCAGTGGACCAAGGCTGTGCAGATAAGCGGAGCAGGAGCGCTCAACAAGCCAGCCATCTGGTAACCAAAAGAAATGCCCGAGTAGCGAACCCGCGTCTCGAAAAGTTCCGCAAGCAATACGCCGGTAACCGCATATAGAGCACCTCCGGCGAATAGCAAGGAACTCATCGCTAACCAAATCAACGACGGGCGCCCGGTGTTGACGAGCCAGAAATAAGGGTAAGAAAGCAGTACTATGCACACAGGGCTCCCGATGGCGATAGCACGTTTGCCAATGCGATCCGCGAGTGGGGCAAAGATTAGAAGGGCCACGAACTCCGATGCTCCGGCGAGCAACTGTCCTATCAGTGGTACGTTTCTTCCTAAATCGACCCGCCCGGTTACGTAGGACATGGTAAAAGTAGTGCCGATATAAAATCCACTGACGGTAATGAGGCACATTCCTACGGCCAACACAGCGGCTGCAGGATAGTTACGCAGTAATTCCAGCAGGGGCAACCTGGCCTCAGCCCGGCGTTCTTTGACTCGCTCGAAAGCTGGCGATTCAAGGATGCGCATGCGGATAAAGAGGCCGACCCCTATCAGGATAATGCTAAATAAGAACGGCACCCTCCAGCCCCAAACGAGAAAATGCTCGCCTGTAAGTGACGAGAATGCAGCGAACATGACGGTGGAAGCCACAAGCCCAACTGGAACGCCGAATTGCGGCCAACTTGCGTAGAAGTTACGGCTCTTCTCAGGTGCATGCTCGACAGCCATCAGCATGGCTCCACCCCATTCACCTCCAACCGCGAAGCCTTGCAGAAATCGCAGGACCGCGAGCAATGTGGGAGCGAGTACGCCGATTTCTTCAAAAGTGGGCAAAAGCCCGAGCAGAAACGTCGCGCCGCCCATGAGTACCAGCGTTATTACAAGCATTGACTTGCGTCCGACCTTGTCACCAAAGTGCCCAAATACGAGGCCGCCCACCGGCCGGGCGATCAGGCCAACACCGAAAGTTGCCAAAGATGCCAGCTTTCCGGCAAGCGGACTGAATTCCGGAAAAAACAGTTTCGGAAAGATGAGAGCTGCAGCCGTGCCATAGAGGAAGAAGTCGTACCACTCAATCGCTGTTCCTATAAAGCTGGCGAACGCGACGCGCCGTATTGAGGCGCTATTCGGACCTTCGCTCATATGTTCAACCTCCGCCTCGAATGCGTCCCGGGTTGCTGCGTTTCCTTTGCTCATCCCAGGTTTCTGAAGTACAGAAGGATTTTCGCCGGTCGGATCAAAGCGTCCTTCAGGACGCTCATTTAGCAACGTTTAGCGATCAAAAAATAAGTTCCGCCTGGATCGCGCGCAACCCGGAAGTTACTGTTCTTCAAACCGCATCGTAGCGGGATTTATGCCCGGCCCCACGTTCTTGGCGTTGCCCACGCCGCTACCACTCGGATGGGCATGATCGGAGCCGTTTAGTGGCAACCGATTCAAGATTCGACGAGGAATACCAAGGACTCCGGCACCACGCTATGAAACCAGGCTAGGGCAACATCATTTGCAGTGCTCCGGTATAAGCTTCGCCGATTCCGCCTCTGCCAAAGCGTGCGATGATTTCATGCGGACAGCGTTCTTCGCCAGGAGAAAGCTACGTCTGATCGATTCAGTTTGGTTTAGTCGACCAGAAAAAGGACTTCGCTGTATTATGCTTACTTCGCGGGCGCTTCCCCGGGAACACGGCCCATGCCTTCGTAAGTCTTGCCGCCGACGGCGACGCGCGCAATGCGCCCCACTGGCTCGCCATTTTTGGCGACGACCATCCAGAGGGTGACTTCGTCGCCCGGCTTAAACATCTTGCGACTCCAGCCGCGCGCGACCATGTCCGGCGGATTGCTGACTTCCGCGCTCCAGTGCACGGACTCGCCTTTGTCACTCTTCACGTCAAAGTCGAGTAAGCAGTGCGGATTCGCCCAAAGCCAGTCTGTGACTACGCCAGTGACTTTAACCGCTTTGGTGTCGTCGTAAATTGCGCTTCCATGGTGAGCCAGCAGCGCCGCGGGAGCGGCGAGGAAACCGAGAGCCGCGACCATCGGTAGGATTCCAGACTTATTAATCATCGCGACCCTACATCCTTCATGGGATCAGTGTTTCCGTTTCCTTCCCAAGTTGATAATGCCCGCTGGGGTGCTCATTTGATCATCGGCGCGTACGAAAGTCCCGGGGGTTGGTGCGATTCATCCAGGTACTTCTGCTCGGCAGGACTCACGGCCTTCCCGGTCTCCAGGTCCACATGAATGTGGTAGCCCGTGATGCCCGCCTCTCTCGCGCGCTGGCCCGCGCGCACACTGCGGTCCACCGACCGCTCACCTTCGTGGCACGCTTCTTCGCGCGTCACGAACGACATGTTTTCCGGCATCTTGTTGAATGTCATTGCCAACGACCACGGCTTCGTAAAGACCTTCGGGTCGTAGACGGTCGCCTGGTAGTACATGGTGTTCTGGTCGACCATGGTCCACTGTTCCACGACGCGCAATTCTTCGCTGTGCCAGGTGCCGTGTTTGTCGAACCACGTGTTGCCGGAATTGTTGGTGGTCTCGACGACTAGGGTATGCCCCTGCCAATGGCCCACCGAGTCCCCCATCATCAATTTCACGTTCTCGGTGAGATGCGCCCGACCATCCATGGGGATGATGCGTGTGGGCGATACGATACCTTGCGTGTGCATCACAATAAATCCCGGAATATACTGCATCCGGAAAGTCCCCGCCGTCGTGTCGTGCGGTACTCCACGCCAGAAACAAAGTACGTCGGTGTCGATGTCCAACCGCTTCGTCGGCGCGTAAACCCCGGCGAGGTACTCCATCTTCTTTTTTTGCCCTTCTTCGTTGTAGGGGATCATCCCATCCGGAGTGTCGATCAGAAGACTCCCTACATTGCTATTGTCTTCGCATTGAATCACGTTGCCCGCGGGATCGTTGCCGACTTCGATGCTATGGATGCCATTCAGGGCGTAAGCGTTGGCGCTCCAGGTCCCCTGGAAATCCGGCCACCCCGAGTCCGTCTGTGGCGGATCGATAACCTTTGCCGGCAGAGCATGAAGGTGTTGCTTCCGGTGGCGAACCGCGACGCTCGGGCACACGTCTTGCGCCTTCTGAATGCGCCCGTAGTCCTTCTGCGGCGCCGGAGTCTGCGCCTGGGCCGGACTCGCGGCGAGAGCGAGCGATATCGCCGCCAGTATTCCCATCGTCCACTGTGGATATTGATTTCCCATCACGATGCCTCTTCTACTTTTCATATGAGTTCTCTCCACACCATCGGTGACGCCGCTATTTCTCAGGCACACCCTCGAGCGGAAGATGGGACCACGGAAGCTTCACATGCCCCTTCGAGGCTTCTTCCTCCATGTATGTGTGGCACTGGTACTCGAGCAGGCGCAAGTTCGGCTCCTGGCGGCGATACAGCGCAATGCGCATTTTCCACGCACGGCTGAAGACATTCGGGTCTTCCATTGTCGCTTCGTAGGTCATCGTGTCCGGCGCAGTGCGCGTGTACCGCTCTACCACGTGCAGGGCATCGCTATGATAATTGCCAGCCCGATCAAACCAAGTCTGGTCGTTAAAATTCGTCACATCAACCACCAGCGTGTTGCCCTCCCAGTGCGCGCGCGAATCGCCCATCCAAAACGTGTCGATATCCGGATCCGGATGTTTTCCCTTGTAAAACAGTTGACGATCCACCCCGAGAAACTCATAGACGATCTCGGTGTAATTGGGAAATTGAAGGATCTGGAACGGGAACGGCATCGTCGTGATGCGCGGCACACCCGGCCGATAGCAAAAGGCTTCCGTCGGGTCCGTCGTTGCGCGCTCTTGAAAGTTCTTGTCCCTTTGCTTCAATGCGGCGGGCAAATAGGGGATGCGCCCACCCTCCACGACGCCATAGCCGGCGGGCACACCCATACTTGGCGAGTGATCTTCCAAGTTAAACGTCGCGGGGCCCATGTACTGCCAAATGCCCGTCAGGTCCGGCTGGCCGCCCGCTACCCGCGACGGCGTATACTGCGCCTGACCCGCGGCGGCGACGCACGCCGCCAAACCTACTACCATCCCGAAATAACGCTTCATGGACAAACTCCCCCTATGCGGTAGCGGTGCATTGCCCTGGCAGACCCACCAGACAGACTCGCCAATGCTCTCGCTGATTCGCTACTTCTTCTCGTCGCCTCTGATTTCTTGATACCCAGGGACCGCTGTGTTCGAAGTACCCAGCATGAAGTCCGTCCCATCCGCCAGCGAGATCTTGTTGCCATTGATCGCATTCGATCCGTCTTTGGCGCGGAAGCCGGTGATGATGACTTCCTTCCCTACGGGCAGGCTGTCCTTCTTCACGCCCGCTTTGGCCAAGGCGTTTGGCGCACCCGTCTCCACGGCCCAGTTTGCCACTGCTCCGTTCGCGCCCTTCACATCGATGTAGATCCAACCGTGCGGGTTAATCCGCTCCACCTTCGTAATGACGCCCTTCAGCGTGATCACCGCCGTTCCGTCGTACTCGGCAGCAAAAGAGTGATGCGCCGCCAGCGGCACAGAAAGGGCGCACCCGAGAGCCGCCACACCTAAAGCCGACACCAATGATTTGATTCGCACAGGTATACCTCGTCTTCTTGTTTGGAATGCTGATAATCCATCTGCGTGTCGCCCCCCATGCGCCGTTTATCACGTCCGGCGCGGCAGGAGCACAACCTCGCAAACAATCCAACTATAGCCGAAGGCTAGGCGCGTTGATGTCGCAAGTTGTCGCGGCACATGTGCTGGAGTTCCTTCACGTTAGATAGTGGAAGAATGGCGCATGAACCGGGCGAATGTCGATCATCAGGATTGCAATACGGCGGCGCGTCAAATCTAGATCTCTAACACCGGGAGGAGTCTGATCGTGGCAAATCAGAATATTTCGTTCGTCGTCGCGGCGGTCGCCATTACGACGTTGTCCGTTGCTGTCAGTGCGCAGAATCCCTGGAACAATCCAGGAATGGCTGGTGTTGCGTTGAAGGCCCCAGAGGCGGGACCTCCAGCATCGGCGCTACGGCATACTCTCACGGGCATCTGGAATGCCGGCCGGGACGGGATCGGCGCTCGGGGTCAGAAACCGGCGCCCTTAACACCCTGGGGAGAAGCGTTGGGCAAGACGCACCATTCCGGCGATGGTATCCGGATGGTGCCCGTGGAACAGATCGACGACCCGCTCTCGATGATGGGCGATCCGGCCGGCTTCCCCCGCAACCTGCTGTTCGAGCTGCGCCCGTTCCAGATCGTGCAAGCGCCGAATCAGGTCCTCATGCTCTACATGTTTGAGAAGCGGTGGCGGGTGATCTGGACCGACGGACGTGAGCTCCCGAAAGATCCGGATCCGCGGTGGTATGGGTATTCCGTCGGTCACTGGGAGGATGACTTCACGTTTGTCGTGAATACGGTCGGCACGGACGAACGCACCTGGCTCGATAACGCCGGCAATCCGCACAGCAATGATCTCAAGGTGGAGGAGCGCTACCACCGAGTAAGCGGCGACCTAATGGAGCTCACCGTCACGCTTGACGATCCGAAGGCTTACACCATGCCCTGGGTGGCTCGTGACAAACTACAACTGCGTCTGCTGCCACCCGACACCGACCTCATGGAAATGATCCCGTCGGCGTCGGAAGCAGCTGCGGTGAAGAAGCAGATCAAGTAGTAACCGAAATTGCCCAGTCCTCTCTACCGCTCACCTGAATCGCTTCGAGAAGGTACGTCGCTGTGCGGGCCGCTTGCTATCGAATGCTTGGGGAGTAATCTATAGGGTGGCCGGACGCCGGGTTTGCGTCCGCCTTCGGAAAGTGTTTTCGCCCGTGCCGAATGCTGCTTGCATTCGCGGCAGGGCTTGCAGAAACGAGGATTACGTGCCCTCAATAAAAAGCGCACTCCATGTCATCGTCATCTTGTCCGCGGCCTTGGCTTGCGGTTGCGGTGTCGGCCGGCAATCTGCTCCGCCCGCGCGCGAAAGTCGCGTGATCCGATTCGCGGGAGGGGGGCCCGGTTTACCCAGCAGCCCCGGTATCAAGGACGCCCTCGAAGCCTATTTCCCGGGATCCCGCGTTGAGGTCGTGGCCTTTGGCTCGGTCGAGAACATGCTTGCGCTGCAGCGCGACGAAGTGGATCTGGTTCTGACCTTTGCCGATGTGGCGTACCTTGGGTTCGTTGGCCGCTTGCCGCAGGTGCCGCAACGCTTGGACCACTTGCGCGGTGTCGCCACTTTGGCTACGCTTCCGTTTCAAGCCGTGGTCCGCGGCGATCTTTCGATCGATTCGATTCGCTCTCTGAAAGGCCGGCATGTGGGCATCGGTCCTTCGGGGAGCGCCTGCCCATTGACTGCGGACCTGGTGCTGCACGCCTATGGGCTCTCCCTGCACGACTTGAACGTCCATGCGCTCCCCTTCGATTCCGCCAGCCGCGCGCTGATTGACGGAACGCTGGACGCGTCCTTCTATTGCGGCGGCTATCCGTATGGCCCGGTAGTAACGGCTGTCGCGGGCGGCGCCCACCTGCTGGAAATCACGGGTGCGTCGATCGAGCAATTGCACGCCGATTATCCATACGTGAAAATGATGAGCATTCCGGCGGGAGTATATCGGAACGTGGACCGGATTCGGACCATTGGCGTCGACGGATTGGTCGCGACACGCTCGACGTTAAGCGAGAGCGATGTGTACAAGATGACCAAGGCATTCTATCTCGCACTTCCAAAATTAAATCTCCGGCTCGATCCGACTCGCGCCCCCGCTACTTCCGTGCCGCTGCACCCGGGCGCGGCGCGCTACTATCGCGAACAGGAGCTGTCGCGATGATGTTCGCAAGCAGACGATGGTGGGCGAAAGTGCCGCCATTGGGTTCGCGCTTCGGGGTGCTCCTGATGCTTGCAGTGGGTGCCTCGGTTGCGTCTTTGGCCTGGTTTGGCTTCCACGCGGTGCAGGAATGGCGCCGCAGCGCCGCCGAACTCATCGAGCGGATCGCGGACGACCGTGCGGAGCTTCTGGCAACCGCGCTTCGCCGGGACATGCGCGGAGCGCAGAGCTTTGTTCTCGCCAATCAAGACTCGGGAGATTACGGAACCCAGTCACTCCCCGATTTCAGCGATCAGGTTGCGGCCGCCTTCGCGAGGTACCCTTATCCCGAATCCTTCTTTGGCTGGCGCCAGGGAGAACCGACTGGACTCCTGTTCTTCGCTCGTGCGAACCGTGAATCCCCGTGGCCGCCCACCCAGGCGGTGACGAGCAACTTTCCCGTCATCGTGGAACATCGCCCGGCACTTGCGGATCAGTTGCTGGCGCGGATTCGACCGCTTGCGTCCGAAGGCCGCAGCTACGCCATATTCGAGACGGATCTCGCCGGCTTCCCATACCAGGTGATCGCGCACCTTCGCTACAGCGATCCGCTGCGGGAACACCTGCAAAGCATGACTGGCTTTGTGGTGAACCTCGCCTGGGTCCGGCAGAATTACTTTTCCGAGATTGTGTCGCAAGTTGCCAGAATCGGCGAATCCGCCGCGGTGCTCGACTATGGCATAACGGATGAGCGCAATCGATCGGTCACGGGCAATGCATCCCCGGGAAGGGGCGCTGTTCGTACGTTTCCACTGGATTTTTTCGATTCCTCGATTTCGGCGTCAGACATCCATGAGCCGGCCCGCGGGCCCTGGCACGTGCAGGTCAGCGCCACCAGAGATCCTAACTTGATCTGGGCGACTCGCGGTGGAGACTGGACCGCCGTGGTCATTGCTACGCTCTCTCTGGCGCTGGCGACCAGCATGTTCTTGGTCGGCCATGCCGCATCGACCAGCGCATCTTTGGCAGCGCTGCGGGCCGATTTCGTGTCGACCGTCACACACGAATTGAAGACCCCTCTCGCGACGATTCGGGCCGTGGGCGACACGTTGATTCGGGGGAGCCTGACGCCTGAAGGCGTGAGCGAGTACGCGTCTTTGCTCGTCCAGGAGAGCAAACGTCTGACTCGGCTCGTGGATAATCTTCTCGCGTATTCGCGTGTCAGCGACGTGACCGAAGCGTACTCGTTTGAAGGAATAGAGCCGGCGGAGTTGATCGAGGATTGCCTCCGAACATTTCGCCGGCAGCTTGTGGATGATGCCTTCGAAGTCGTCACCGACGTTGATCCCCAGGTGCCTCTTGTCAGAGGGGACAGGGTGGCCCTGGAACTCGCGCTCGACAACCTGATCGATAATGCGATCCGGTATTCCGGGGAGCGCCGATCGATTCACATTGGCGCAAGTCGGGTGGACGCTGGTATCGCGTTCGAGGTGCGCGATTGCGGCAACGGCATACCACCAGAGGAGATCGGCAATGTCCAGCGCAAGTTTGTGCGGGGACGTGCCGCGGGTTCGAAGAGCGGCAGCGGCCTGGGTCTGTCCATTGTGCAGCGGATCGCTGCGGACCACGGCGGCCGCTTTGAGCTCGAAAGCACAATGGGAATAGGGACCGCCGCCCGCTTGATCATTCCGATGTACACTGCCTAACGTGACGAATCCGAAACGAATCCTGATTGTCGAAGACGACGTTGGTCTTGCGCGAGTGATCGCCGACAACCTGCGTTTCGAGGGATACCAGGTCGATAGCACTCATCGCGGCGATGAAGCCATGGGACGGGCGCGCTCTTTTTGTCCAGATCTGGTACTTCTCGATGTGATGCTCCCGAATCGTTCCGGCTTCGACCTATGCAGCATCTTGCGCGATGGAGGCAGGGTTGCGGTGATCATCCTGTCCGCGCTGAGCCAGAGAAGCGACAAGCTCCGCGGGCTGAACCTGGGCGCAGACGATTACATCACGAAGCCGTTCGACCTGCCGGAACTGCTTGCGCGGATTCGGGCGGTACTGCGGCGAAGTAACCGCCGCCTCGACCGAATCGTTCTTGGCCCGATCACAATCGACTTCACGGCTCTTCGCGCAACGGGTCCCCACGGCGAAGTTCATCTCACGCATCGGGAATTCGAGATCCTCCGGTATCTGGCCGAACGACAGGATCGCTTCGTCCGCCGTGACGAGCTTCTTCGTGAAGTGTGGGGCTTCCCGGACGTGCTCGACTCCACGCGCTCCGTGGACCATGCAATCGTTCGCCTTCGCAAGAAGATTGAGCCGGATCCGCACGATCCGCAGTTCATTCGGACGGTGCATGGCGATGGGTATTGCCTCACTCGCTCTGACGACTGATCGAAAGCGGCAGGACGTCGTGAGCGGTTCAGGGAATTGACGCTGGCGTCTTCTGCTAGTTGCGCAAGGCTGCGGCCGTCTGGCGCCAGGGAGGCAGGCCGAGCAATTTCGCGGGATTGTCTTTGAACATCATATCGATTTGCGGCTCCGTGATCCCCTGACTACGCAGTTTCTGAGCCATGATCGCCATGCAATCCGGAGGATATGGGTTGTTCATGAAGCCGCAGTCCGTCGAGACGATGATGTGTTCAGCCCCGATCCTCTTGACCACGTCGGCATTCAGGCTGTTGTGCCTCATTTCCATGAACGCACCCAGCTTCACATACTCCTGCATCTGCGTCGGGTTCAAGTCTCCGATACAGTGCGGGCAGGTGACTTGCAGACCCGCCTTGCGACCTTCGCGCGCCAGCAGGAGATCTTCTTCGCCGGTCGAGTGTCCTGTTGCCAGGGCCAGCCGGCCACTGCTATCCACCGTGACCATCTTTGCCATCAAGCCGATGAGGCGCTTCACTTCCGGCAGCAACTCGTGGTCCTTCGAAATGGCGACTAACTTTGGAGAACCGGGCGGCATGATGAAGGCCCAACGCCGATTGTAAGCCAGTTGGTCTCCCTCGGAACCTGGGGGCATGTCCCGGGTCTTGTCTGGCCCGCACGGGCACGGGGCGTCCATCGTCGGCATTTCAACGATGCGTCCCCATCCGCCCTGCACCTGCGTGAACTCGTCGACCGCTGCGGCATTGATGCCGCCAACCGTGAAGTTCAACGGCATCCGGCCAAACACTTCGAGCGTCGGCTCTACGTGCGCTCGGACAAGATACGCCGCGGCTGCCGATGATCCATCCAAGTGCGACTTAAAAACAAACCCGCGCATGCCCCGCCGTTTGGCAAGTTTCGCCTCGTCGAACACATCGATCGACATCTTCTGATCCGTATACCGGGGACCGGGGCCCAGGTGCTCATGAATGTCGATGGCTCCCACCAGTGCAGGATCCATCAGGTTCAAATCGATGGGGCCTCTGGTCCCGTCGACGCGATCCAAATCGTCGGGATTTCCCTGAAACGGCGGAGTTGTTCGGGGAGCTTGCGCCACACCAACCCCGACCATGCTCTTGAAAGCCAGTCCGCCAATGAGCACGGATAGGCAGACGACCAACGTCCTTCGGTTCCACATCGCACGCAGCATATAGGAACTCCTTCCCAAGGCGCAATTATGCCGCATCTGCACTTTGAGCATGTCGCAAATTGTCGCAGCCTTGTTTCGCACGGGTCTCGCTCATGATAGGCTTCACGCCATGAGGATATCCTTGTACAGGCTTCCGCTGCTGGCGGCTTTGCTGACGATGGTTTTCGCGGCCGCGGCACGGTCAGAGATGACGCGTGTCGAGGTTGCGTCGCGCGAAGACGTTTTAAGCGGAAAGCCTTTCGGCACCGTAGGTCCGTACGAGCGGATTGTTGGGAAAGCATTCTTCGCCGTCGATCCTAAGAATCCCCGCAACAAGATTGTTCCCAATATTGACAAAGCTCCGAAAAACGCCGGAGGCATGGTGGAAGTTTCGGCCGATATCTACATCCTCGTGCCGAAAGACCAGACGAAGGGAAATGGCGTTGCCTTCTTTGAGGTTCCGAATCGCGGGCGACGGGAGCAAATGACCCGCTTCGACCGCGTCGCGCGGGGCGCGCCAGCAACCCCCGATGCGGAGTTCGGTGACGAATTACTGATGAAGAGCGGCTACACGTTAGTGTCGGTGGGCTGGCAATTCAGTCTGGCGCGCAACGGGCAACTGATCGGCATCGATTTGCCGGGTGCACTGGAGAACTCCGGACTCGTCAGGACGGCGTTGGCCGTGAACCGGGACGCTCCGACTCTGGCGCTGGATGCCGATGCGATGCGCTACCCACCGCTTGATCTCAATAGTCCTCGGTCCAGCTTGACGGTGCGGCAGAACGTCTATGATGCGCCGCGCGTGATTCCACGCGATACATGGCAGTTCGCGAAAGTTGTGAATGGACAGGTGATTCCGGACGGCACGTCGGTTTACATGAAAGAGGGATTCAAACCGGGCCAGACGTATGAACTCTCCTACGAGGGAAAGGGCGCAGTGGTCGGAGGTCTGGGATACACGGCGCTCCGGGACGTCGCCTCGGCCTTCAAGTACTCGAAGGGATCGCTGGTATCAGCGAAGTATGCCTACGCCATCGGTGAATCGCAGACCGGACGCTTTGTTCGCGAGTTTATTTACGGCGGATACAACGCGGACGAGCAGAACCGCCGGGCATTCGATCTTCTGTGGGCGCACATCGGGGGCGCAGCACGGGGCGATTTTGTGCAGCCATTCTCACTACCCAACGGTCTCGGCACGTTCACCGGTTCGATGTTTCCTTATGCCGACGTCCCGCAACGAGACACGACGACGGGAAAGACCGATGGGATGCTCATGCACTTGAGCAAGGAAGCGATTCCGAAAATCGTTTACAGCAACGGCGATTGTGAGTATTGGGGAGGTGGCCGCGCGGCTGCATTGGTTCACACCAGTCTGGATGGGAAGAAGGACTTGCGGTTGCCGGACAACGTGCGCGTTTACATGCTTGCCGGCACGCAGCATCTTCCTGCGGCGTTCCCGCCCATGAAGGGAGCCGGGCAGCAGAAGCCAAACCCCAACGACTACACGTGGGCACTGCGCGCCATTCTGGCCGGCGTGGATCAGTGGGTGCGGCAAGGCACCTTGCCGCCGCCGAGCCGGTACCCGAGATTATCGGATGGCACCCTGGTGCCACACGAAGGTTTTCAGTTTCCGGCCGTGCCCGCTGTGCCGTCCCCGGCGATCATTCCCGGCGGCTATCGCGCCGATCTCGGCGGAGCTTCATCTCCTAGAATTCCGTTCCTGGTGCCGAAAGTGGATGCGGATGGCAATGACGTCGGCGGAATCCGATTGCCGGAGATCGCCGTGCCCTTGGCCACTTATACTGGCTGGAATTTCCGCAGTCCGGAGACCGGGGCGCCGACCGAAATCATTCCCTTGAATGGAGCGTTTATCCCCTTCGCGCGGACGCGCGTGGAACGAGAGAAACTGCATGATCCCCGTCCGTCGATTGAGGAGCGTTATTCCAGCCGTGATGCTTACCTTGCAAAGGTGAGGGAGGCCGCGGAGCGCTTGGCGAGTGAAAGATATCTTCTGCGCGAAGATGTCGATCCGGTCGTCAGTCACGCAGGCGCGGTATAGGATTATGTTACGGCACCGGCCCCGTGATCGCGATTGCGGCAAACGGCGACAATTTCGAGAAGCGCAGCATAGAGGAGACCGTCATGTTTTCGACTTTCCCGTTTAGAGATCTCGTCCGGCGATGGGCTATGGTCTGCAGCGTCGTGTTCTTGCTGGCTGTGGCATTGCCAGCACCGATGGGAGCACAGCAGCAGCCCCGTCCCAACCTCCGAGTCCTCTTCATTGGGAATAGCTATACGTTTACGAACAATCTTGGTGACGTGGTTGCCGGCATTGCTGCGGCACAGAAGGATGGCCCGACGATCACGCCGACGATCGTCGCTCGTGGAGGCACCCACCTGGAGTGGCATCTCAAGAATGGCCCGGCGATGTCCTCGCTCCAGGCAGGGCGCTGGGACTATGTGATCTTGCAGGAGTTCAGCACGCTCGGCGGCGAGATTGGCAAGCCGGAAGTGGGGGATCCCGAGCCTTTTTACGCCAGTGTTCGCCAATGGGTTCCGAAGATCCGGGCGGTCGGAGCGACACCGATCCTTTTGATGACCTGGGCACGCCGCGGCGCGAAAGAGGCAGAGTCGAAGAAGCTTTTCGATGCCTTCGGGCATATTGCATCCGAGCTTGATGTGAAAGTGGCCCCGGCCGGTCTCGCGTGGGCCGAAGCGCACAGAAGGCTGCGAACGCTCGACCTGCACATCTACGACGAGTCGCATCCCACGGAAGCGGGCTCCTATCTCACGGCGCTGGTGATTTACGCGACGCTTACCGGCCAGAATCCAGGCGGCACAGCAGCGACAATCTATGGACATCCCGTGGAGACCGGTGGAGGCGGGGCTGGCTTCGGAGCGGGCGCGATGCCAACGGCCGTTCCCGATATGACGTTGACCGTGCCGCTCGTTGAGCTAGGTCCAGCAACCGCGGCCGAGCTCCAGCGGGTCGCATGGGACACTGTTTCCCGCCAAACAGAACCAGCGCATCCGACCCACTGACAGCTACTTCGTCACCTTGCGCAAAGGCCGCAGACGGCATCACCGTGACCATGACGGCTACGGCCAGCACGCCGCGCGGCGCTGCGTCGATCTTGTCATTGAAGACATTGAGCGAAGTCATTGAGCGCAACGTTCAAATAGCTGTCCGAAGAAGTGCCAACTTTGGCGGAGGTCAATGCAGCCTATACGTTATTCCGGCCATTTTGTTAGTCCTCGTTGTGATTCCCTATCACCAGACTTTAGTCAAAACAAGTGTTTGATAAGAAACGAGAAGTCACCCCTTCGCGCGTTTTGGTATTGCCATTTTGGGACCGCACCAAGCACCTCCGGCGATAGCGGGTGGGCCGGTGCGAAGCAAGGCCGCGACAATTTGCGACACGCTAAAAATACAGCTATGACATACTACACCCCGCGTAGTCATTGTTTGTTGGGGAAATGACTTGATTGCAAGGGGGGGGTACCATGAAAGTGCTCGGTCTTGGTATTTTGTTAGCATTGTCCGCCGCATCGCTTTGGGCTCAGGCAACTGCACAGATTCACGGAGTGGTGCAAGACACAAGTGGCTCAGCCATCCCGGGAGCAACGGTCAAGGCCACGCAAACGGATACAGGACTTACCCGAACCATTGCGACTGGGGCGGATGGCTCCTATATCCTTTCGAGCCTTCCGTTGGGTCCTTACCAGGTCGAAGCGACGAAGGAAGGTTTTGCGACGTTCGCCCAAACGGGCATCGTGTTACAGGTGGGCAGCGATCCGTCTATCCCGATTGCAATGAAGATCGGCGCGGTGACGGAGCGTGTAACCGTAGAAGCGAATGTAACTCAGGTGGAAACGACTAGCTTGAGTGTGGGATCGGTGATCGAGAACCAGCGCGTCCTAGATCTTCCTCTCAATGGCCGCCAACCCGCGGACCTTGTCGTTCTGAGTGGCGCAGCAGTTATTTCCTCAGCCAGCACCACCGGCGGTTTCAGGGGGGGCTACAAGATGGTGGTTGCCGGTGGGAGCTATTTCGGAGTCGAGTACAAGCTGGACGGGGCTGTGCACGATAACTTCTACGATGGTTCCGGCATGCCGCTGCCCTTTCCCGATGCTCTGCAGGAATTCAAAATTTCTACTAGTACGCAGGATCCGTCTGGTAGCGGCCACGCTGGCGCGTCGGTAAACGCCGTCATGAAATCGGGCTCAAACGCATTTCATGGAGACGTGTTTGAGTTTATGCGAAATGGCGCAGTGAACGCCCGAGACTTCTTTGCCACCGGCCCTGACGGTTTGAAACGGAACCAGTTCGGAGGTACGGTCGGGGGGCGAATCATCAAAGACAAGTTGTTCTTCTTTGCGGGCTACCAAGGAACCACCACGCGTGTTGCCACAGCCGCAAATACTGCATTCGTCCCGACGGCCGCCATGCTGCAGGGGAATTTCCAGCCATGGGTAACAGCAGGATGCGGCGGGAACCTCAAAGCCCCCTACGGGCAAAACGGGAACGCTCCTAATACGGTTGCTTTAAGTCAGTTGAGTCCGGCGGCGATTGCGATCTCGAAGCGTCTGCCAGCTCCCACGAACGACTGCGGACAGGTAGCCTCCTATGCGATTCCGATACACCAGAACGATAACGAGGGCGATATCCGCGTCGACTATCAGCTCAGTGAAAAGCAGAACCTTTTCGTTCGCAATATGATTGTCAGGCAGCAAGCTGCGATCCCCTTAACGCTCAGTCCCCAAAACGTGTTTACGGCAAATACTTCCGGCCAGGATCAGCGGATGTTCGCGTTCACCCTAGGCGACACTTTTGTCCTCAGCCCGACGAAGGTGAACTCGGTTCGTCTATATCTGGACAGAATCGCCACCGACTCTCCGCCCACCGAAATGTTTGGCCCACAGGATGTGGGTATCAAGAATTTTTATACGTACACACCGAATTACATGAGCGTCAACGCGGGTTCCGCCTTCAATTTGGGTAGTGCCTATGGGAGCGAAAACTCGTTCACCCGTACAACTGCTTTTGGCGCGAACGATGATTTTCGTATCGTGCATGGAGCGCACCAATTTGGTTTTGGCGCCTTCTTTACCCGGGTGATTGAATGGGGGGTTGCCAACGCCTACTCTGGCGGACTCAACACGATCGGCTCCACAACTGGCACGCCGCTCGGGGACTTCCTGATCGGTACGGAATCGTTATTCAAGCAAGGGAATCCCAACCCGATTAACCTATCGCAACCGCTTTTCGGTCTGTTTGCGGGGGATACATGGAAGCTTACTTCCAAGCTAACCGCGACTTACGGCGTCAACTGGAATCCGTTCTTGGGAATGAATTTTCCGCAGGGGGATGTTTATAACTTCAGCCCCGCAGATTATTACGCGCGCGTAACCAGTAAAGTGATCCAGAACGCACCGCCCGGGTTCTCGTTCCCCGGAGACCCGGGATTTCCAGGCAAGTCGGGAATCAACCCCCGCTACGGTAAATTCAACCCGCGCATCGGACTGGCCTGGGATCCCTTTGGTGACGGCAAGACCGCCATCCGCTTCGGTGCCGGAATGGCTAACGATTTCGTCCCGCTGACTTTGCAACTGAGCACATCGACGTCCCCCCCGTTTCGGTTGAACCTCGTCAATCCTTCGGCCACCGGTTCAACCTTGGACCGCCCCTACGATCAGGGCGATCCATTTCCGTACACTTACAATCCCAAAAATCCGGTCTGGCCAGGGGCTTCTGTTGCGCCCTGTCTGGCTTCAGGTTGCCCGCCGTCTTTCCTGCCGATACCGCGAGACTTTAACACGACTTTGCAATACACGTGGAACCTGGGCGTGCAGCGACAACTCACGCCGAAATGGTTCCTGGCTGGGACGTACTTGGGAAGCCACATCATTCACGCTTGGACTCAAGTGGAATACAATCCAGCGCTTTACATTCCAGGAAACTGCGTAGCCGGACAATATGGCCTAGCCGCGCCTGGTCCGTGCACCAACGCAGGGAACGTGAATCAACGGCGTATCTTAAATGTGTCAAACATCGATCCCGGACAGCCGCTAGGGAGTCTAGCCGGGCTTGACGACGGAGGGACTCAGGGTTACAACGGACTGTTGCTGAACACCAGCTACAGGCTCAACCAAGGGCTAAACGTGAACGCCAACTACACTTGGTCTCATTGCATTGGCCTCGTCTCGGTAGTTGAAGGCGCTTTGAATGGTGGCGGAAATTACGTGACGCAGGGCTATGGTCAGAATGTGTATCCCCAGAATCGCAACCTCTCGGTGGGTAATTGCCCCGAGGACCGCCGGCAAATTGCAAATGTTTCGTTGGTGTACCGGACGCCGAAATATTCAACTCGCTTAAGCCGTACGTTCCTTTCCGGCTGGACCGTGGGATCTGTTTTCCAGGCACGGTCCGGACAGCCCGTGAACATTGTGACGACCAATACAACCGATCCGACCACGGGCTTTGGAACCATCAATGGTTCGACGCAGAAAGCAAATCAACTCCTCACGGACGTATATGCACCGCAAACATCCTGCGGAGCGCCGGGGGCATTGTGTGTGCGATATCTTAATCCCGCCGCATTTTCGATCCCGGCGATCGGAACGGCCGGCAACACGGGAGCATTCAGCGTCGTTGGGCCCGGTTTTTGGCAGTGGGACCAGGAATTCACGAGGACCTTTCAAATCCATGAGAGCCAACAACTCGAAGTGCGATTCGAAGTCTTCAATGTGACCAATAGCTTCCGCCCTGGCAATCCAGTGTTGTCGGTTGGATCGCCAACATTTGGCCAAATTCTCAACGATGCGGCTCCACCACTTGGAATTTCGAACCCCGGAATTGGTTCAGGTGTTGGCGGCTCGGGAACGAACGCGCCAGCGCGGGTGCTGCAATTCGCGATAAAGTACGCATTCTGAGTCCGGTCCCGCTACTGCGGGATGGCCATTCCATTAAGACTTTCGCCATACGGAAGTCTTAATGGATCGACGGCCGTCGGCTAGCTGGTACGCCCTCATATAAGAGGTTTGATCCGCGCAGGTTCACGCAACGGCGTGGTCTTCGCCGCGATGAATTTAACTCATGATGTCCTTATACGAAATCTGTCAGTTCATACAGGATACTCAGAT
>CAITIX010000147.1 GCA_903892565.1 uncultured Acidobacteriia bacterium | reverse complement strand
GCTCCGTTTCCGCCGCGGAGTACTGCTGTGAGGTGTCCAACCTCCAGCTTCCCCCGCCGCTTTTTCAAAAGCGGACAGTTCATGTGTGAATTAGACCGGACAGATCACATACTAGCGACACCCACAGGTGCACCCTTTGACTCCCTTGCTGCTTGCACGTATAATCACCGCCAGCCTGACATAGTCGGCTTGCTTTACAGGGTTAGGGAGGCTATACCTATGCGCTCGTCAACGTTGGACGTCGTGCGGTTGGACGCTGTGCGGCATCACACAGCGTTATTCACGCGGATGGCAATCGCCGTCGCGTTGCTCTTGGTTTTAACCGGCATCGGCGTCGGCCGATTGAACGCTCAGGCGGCAACGGCGACGATTCTGGGTACGGTGACCGATGCGTCGGGCGCAGCCATCCCGGACGCCGCGATTCAAGTGCGGAACGTCGCTACAGGCGTCACGCAAAACACGACCAGCAATGCACAGGGACGCTTTAATGCGGCGGATCTTGGCATTGGCGAATACGAACTCCAAGCGTCGAAGATGGGATTCTCGACCGTGGTGCGCAAAGGCATCACGCTGACGGTCGGCAGCCAAAGCATCGTCGATTTCGCGCTGCAAGTTGGACAACAAACGCAGACCGTGACCGTCGAAGGCGAGGCGTCCACGGTGAACGTTTCGAATTCCGCGGTTGGCACCTTGATCAATGGCACGCAGATGTCGGAATTGCCGCTGAACGGCCGCAACTTCGAGCAATTGATTTACTCCGCTCCTGGTGTTTCGATCGTAAACACGATGGCCCCCAACGCGCGGCAAGGTCGCGCCAACGCATTTTCAACCGCCGGTGCACGGCCGCAGGGCTACCTATTGATGATGGACGACGAAGCAATCGATAACTTCTTCCGCCGCGGCATGGGAACGATTACAGGATCTTCCCTCGGCATGGAAGCGATGGCCGAGTTCCAGACGCTGACCAATACTTATGGCGCGCAATTCGGAGGCATGGGTGCCGTGATGAACGCGGTCAGCAAATCCGGCACGAACGACTTCCACGGCTCCGCCTACCTGTTTATGCGCAACAGTGTGATGGACGCGCGAGGTTTCTTCGATCCCCAGGTCAATCCTTTCCGCAGGGGGCAACCCGGCGCCAGCATTGGCGGCCCGATCAAGAAGGACAAGATGTTCTTCTTCGCCAACTATGAGGGAGTCTGGCAGTTGCAGGGCATAAGCCATATCGCCTTCGTCCCCGACGCGGCACATCGAACCCCGGCCGCGACGGTTACGAATCCCGCCGTTTACAACGCAATTGTTGCCGCCATGGCGGTGTACCCACTCCCGACGTTTGGTTTCAACTCGGCTGCGGGAACCGGACAGGCAAATGTGTACGGGGAGACGATCGCGCACGAAAACTATCTTCTGGGGCGCTTCGACTATAACGTCACCGAAAAGGACAGCGTTTTTCTCCGCTACTTTTACGACAAGCAGCACGTCATTGATCCCTACAACGGCGGCAACGGTACCTCGGCCGGCGGTTTTCTGCCGTATTGGCCGGAACGCGACGAAGGCATGAATCATTTCGCCACGCTGGAATGGAGACGGATCATTTCTCCGACCTTGATCAACAACGCACGTCTCAGTTTCTCGCGTCCGAATACGGGAGACTATCAGGTGGCTTCGGTCCCTGGAATCAACTTGGTCTATCCCGGCCTTGGGCATCCAGACCCGGAGATCTCGATCACAGGTCTCAGCATCCTCGGCCAGAATATTTTCACACCGGCCGTCGATATTCAGAACCGCTTCACGGAAGCCGACGACATCGTGTGGACCAAAGGCGCGCACACCATGCACCTCGGTGGTTATGTCCAGCGGGTCGATTCCAACGTGTTCTATCCCTTCCGGAATGGATCGGTATGGACCTATAGCAGCGGCCTGAGCCAGTTCCTGGCGGGTACGGCGGCGACACAATTCACGGGAACCCCGGCCTCCGACGCCGGATGCATCGCTGTAATTAGTGTGCCGTGCTATCCCAACCGCGATTATCGCGAAGTCGATCTGGTTCCGTACTTTCAGGACGACTGGAAGGTCTCGTCCAGGCTGACGCTGAACCTTGGAATTCGTTATGAATTCTCCACCAACGCTAACGAAATTCACAATCAGCTGTTCGCGATCACGAATTATGCGACCAACACCGCTTTCGTAAACGTTCCCACGGCCAATGCGACAAATCCAAACACGAAGAATTGGGACCCCCGCTTTGGTTTCGCTTACGACGTGTTTAAAGATCACAAGACAGCCTTGCGCGGCGGCTTTGCGATCACGCACGATCCAATTTTCGTAGCCAACTACAATCCGGACTATACGGCCGTTCCACCATGGCCGGCAACGACCGCCACGAACTCAGCGGTCTTTCCCAACTTCCCGAGCAGTGTTGCGTTCACGCCCAGCGCTTCGCCGGGCTGGGATTACTACATCAACAAGGCGCCCTATCTGATCCAATACAACCTGAATATTCAACGGGAGCTTGGACAGGGCACCGTTCTGAACGTCGGCTACGTGGGATCGCACGGCGTGGATATGTTCACCTTACAGGAAAAGAACGCGGCCATCCCCACCATCAACAATGGCGTCTACACGTGGGGTTCTTTGAACGCGGCTGGCACGGCAATTGTTCAGGCGCCGCGGCCGAATAATCACTTTGCAGGTTTATCGGAAACGGAAATGGGCTCTTCGTCGCGTTACAACTCGCTGCAAGTGAGCTTGAATCGCCGATTGACGCACAACTTCCAATATCAGGTTGGCTATACGTGGTCGCATTGCACGGACGATGGCAGCAGCCCACTGGGCAGCATCAGCGGCGGCAGCACGGCATCCACGCTTGAAAATCCCTTCCTGCGCGACCCGATTGACAAGGGCGCTTGCTATTTCAATGCGAAGAGCAACGTGCGGGTCAACGGCGTGTACACGATTCCGCTACATGGGAACGCTCTGGTGCAGGGCTGGCAGGTCAGCGGCATCATAACGCAGATGACCGGACTTCCGTTTAGCTTGTATACGGGAGTCGATGCCACGGGCTATAACAGCGCCGGCACTCCGCGGCCCAACTACAATGGCGGCTGCGCTTCGCAAGTCGGGTCTGTCACGCAATGGTACGACCCGACATGTTACTCGCTGCAAGCGCCGGGCACACTCGGCAACGTCGGCCGGGATACGATCGTCGGCCCGGGCTTGGCCCAAGTGGATTTGTCGCTCAGCAAGGAAACTAAGGTTCGGGAGAAATTACGGGTCCAGTTCCGCGCGGAAGCTTACAACATCCTTAATCATCCGCAATTCGGACAGCCCGGCAATTCGCTCTTCTCGAGCCTGAAGGCTGCGCCCGGCACACCAACGGGGGTGGTTGGCGTTCCGAACGGCGCCGCCGGCATTATCTCGTCGATCGCGACGAATAGCACCGCTCGGCAATTCCAGCTTGGGATCAAACTTTTGTTCTAGACTGGAACGTTTGTTTTGCTTGTGCGATCTGGCCGGCTGCGGAGACCAAACTGCATGGTTTGGTAACTCCTCTCCGGCCAGAGTCGTCTTAGTGGGAGCGCGCCGCAATGCCTCACACTCGCGCCACTTTGGAGTTATGATTTCTAAGGCGGGTGTTCGACCGTCGCGCCCTCGCCACAGCAGTGCAACATGAATTTGTAGATTGCAGCGCGACTAAAAGAGGATCATCATGTCGGCACCAAAAGACACCACACCAAAGAACACAGACCGCCGCGGGTTTCTGAAGGGAGCGGCCGCGCTTGCGGGCACCGCACCCATCGCTTTTGCTCAACAGGGGGCACAGCAGCAACAGCTGGCACAAAACCGCGCGCCCTCGGCTGCGGCAGAAGTTTCCGGCGGCTCGGTCGAGGTGTTGACCAACGAGCGCCCCGGCGCGGATTTCATGCTCGACGTGATCAAGTCGTTGGGTATTGAATACGTCGCAGCGAATCCGTCATCGAGCTGCCGCGGTCTGCACGAATCGATGATCAACTATGGAAACAATAAGGATCCCGAGTTGATCACAGCGCTGCACGAAGAATCCTCTGTAGCGATGGGCCACGGCTACGCCAAGATCGAAGGCAAGCCGATGATCGGCATGGTGCACGGCACGGTGGGCACACAACATGCGTCCATGGCGATATACAACGCATGGTGCGATCGCGTGCCGACCATCGTGATCCTCGGCAACGAAACCGACGCCGGCGCGCGCCGCAGCTTTGTGGAATGGACGCACTCCGCGCAGGATGCCGCATCGATTATTCGCGATTTCACGAAATGGGACGACAATCCCACGACGCTGCAGCACTTCGCCGAATCGTTCGTGCGCGCCTACAAAATCGCGATGACGCCTCCGATGGGCCCGGTGGCGATTATCGCCAGCGGCAAGCTGCAGGAAGAGCCCATCGAAGAGAAAGATCTGCGCATCCCCAAACTCACGCCGGTGCTTTCGCCGGTGGGCGATTCAGGATCGATCGCCGAGCTCGCAAAAATGCTGGTGAACGCCGAAAATCCGGTGATTGTCGCCGGACGCGTGGCGCACAATCAGGCGGGCATGTCTCTGCTCGCGGAATTGGCGGATACGTTGCAGGCACCGGTCAACGATCAGCGGAACCGCATGAACCTTGCGTCGAGCCATCCGTTTTACAACACGGGCAACGTGGCGAACGCCGATGTCCTGCTTGCTCTTGAAGTAGAAGACGTCTTCATGCTGACGCATCGCATGTCGCCCTTGAATCGCATCGGCATGGAGCCGCCGCGCAAGATCGTCAAGGACACCACAAAAGTCATCACCATTACGAGCGCGGATCTGTTCCAGCGTTCGAACTATCAGGATTTCGCACGGTATAACGAAGTCGATATGGCGATTCCGGGCGACGCGCAGGCCACGCTGCCCCTGCTGATCGAAGCGTGCAAGAAGCTCATTACCAGCGATCGCCGCATCGCGATGCAGGCGCGCGGAGCCAAGCTCACCGAGCAGCATGCGAAGAACAAGCAAGCGTCCATCACGCAGGCGGCTCTCGGTTGGAATGCCAGTCCGCTGGCGCCGTCGCGCATTTCCGCCGAGCTGTGGGCGCAGATCAAGAACGAAGATTGGTCGTTGGTGGGTAACGATGGCTTCTTCGGCCGCTGGCCCAACCGGTTGTGGAATTTCGATAAGTACCACCAGTTCATCGGCGGTTCGGGCGGCGAAGGAGTGGGCTACGGCGCACCGGCCGCGGTGGGCGCTGCGCTTGCGAATAAGAAGCATGGCCGCTTCACCATCAACATCCAGAACGACGGCGATTTGAACTACGCTCCGGGCGTGCTGTGGTCGGCCGTACACCACAACGTTCCCATGCTGAACATCATGAACAACAATCGCGGATATCACCAGGAAGTGATGTTCGTGACCACGATGGCGGCGCGTGCCAATCGCGACGTCAGCCGCATCGGGATCGGAACCAAGCTGGAATCGCCCTTCATCGATTACGCGACCATGGCGAAGGCCTACGGCATGAAGGGCATCGGCCCGATTACGGATCCGAAGGACCTGGCCGGTGCCATCAAGCAGGGCATCGAGATTGTGAAGCGCGGCGAACCGGTGATGATCGATACGGTCACGCACGGGCGCGGCTAGATAGCTACGCAAGATTAAGTTGCAGCAAACGGAGAATCTATCGTGAAGAAATTGCTACTGAGCGCCTTTTTGCTATTGGGATGCGTTGCGATGCAGGCGCAAAACGCGGCGCCCGCGGGCAACGTGGAAAACGGCAAGAAACTGTGGGCGAAGGATAATTGTTATTCCTGCCACGGCTTTGATGGACACGGCGGCGCGGGGGCGAAGATTGCGCCGAAGCCGATCGCATTGCAGGGATTCATCGCGATCGTGCGGAAACCGCCCAAGAGCAACATGCCGACGTTCAGCTCCAAAGTGGTTTCGGATGCGGAGTTGCGCGATATGTGGGCGTATCTCAATTCGATTCCGGCAACTCCTGACGTAAAGGACATTCCGCTGTTGAACGCGATTCAATAATTCGATTCGCACAAACCGATAAACCAAGAGCCCCGGGCTACCGCCTGGGGCTTTTTATGTGCGCTTGAGCGGCCAGGCGGCTTCCACAACATCGCCGCGGCAGGCATAAATCGTGTCGTAGAGATTGACCGTCGGATCGCAGTGTGGCGGCAGCATCGCGATTTTCTCGCCGAGCTTCGGCAAGGAACTTGCCCCGTCCGGTTCCAGATAGCCGAACTCATCGCCACCGAAGCGGTATTTCAGACCTTTTACATAAGCGGGTTCGGAACCATATCCACGATCCGTGGCGAAGGCTTTGGTACCACCATCGATACTGATGGACGTTGCGTGATTCGCGCTGATGACCGTCGCGAGCACGGTCAGCGCTTGTTCGAAGTCGAGCCCGGCGCGGCGGTAGGCCATATCCATGAAGATGTAGGAGCCCGCTTGCAGTTCCGTCAGTTCGGGAACTTGCGTGTCGATATCCCAGGTCCCGGTGCTTCCGCCCGTGAGGATTTCCGTATTCAGCCCCTTGGCGGCCATGGCGTCGCGAACGGCAATGGCCCGCGCGTAGCATTCGGCGGAGACGCGCACGCGTTCTTCGTGTCCACTTCCATGAGAGCCGTGCACGGAGTAGGCCTGGATGCCGCGCAAGCGCAGGCAGCTGGATCGATCAATGGCCTCAGCAATCCCGAGAGCCTGCTCCAAAGACGCCGCTCCCGTGCGATGATCGCCGACGTCGAGATCGACGAGCAGGTCCATCTTCTTATTGGCGGCATTTGGATTCGCCGCTTGCGCGGCTTGCTGATACCACTCGACTTGTTGCAGGTGATCCACGACGGCCATCGCACCCGTTTGCACGATGCGCGCCATTTTCAAAGGATCGGCAACAGGAGACGTGAGGAGCAATCCAGGGATGCCCGCCTTCGACATGAGCTCTGCTTCAGAAATCGTCGCAACGCAAACACCGATGGCTCCGGCGGCGATCTGACGACGCGCGATCTCCACACACTTGTGCGCTTTCGCGTGCGGGCGCAGTTTCTTGCCGGATTTCGCGATATGCGTGGACATGCGCGCGAGATTCGCCTCGAACTTGTCGAGATCGAGCAGCAGAGCCGGCGTGGGAAGTTGGCTTTTCGTAAGCATCGGAATCCTTATTTTAAGCCGGATGCATGAAAATGGTTGAGCATGCCTAAGAACGCGAAGCGGGAGCAAATTCTCAAAGACGCCTGGATTGGCGACGCCGTGCTGTGCCTTTACGCGCGACGGAAAATCTTGCGCGAGGATAACGCCACGGATGGACCGAAGGAAATTCGCATGACGTCCAATCAGTTTCTATCCGGGTGGGCGGAGCCGAGCGAGACCGAAGCGGAAATCGGACGCATTTATGAGAACGAAGGGCTGGAGGCCGCGTTCCAATGGATTGAGGCTCGCCTGATGCCGATGTTCGAACGGCAAGAGACCAAACGTTTGCGGCACGCGGGACGATTACCCGCGACCCCGCCCAAGAGCACCTAGAACGGGCTTTGCCAAAACATCTTCGACGTATTTCGCAACTCGCCCGTCGTCAATGGTTTTGGAATAGGACGCATCGGAAGGCCTTGGTTAGGGGGTAGGGTGCGGAAAATCGCGGCGTCGCGTCCTAGGGCCGTTTCTGCGCAAATAAACAGGTGTCCTGTATACGGGACATCACGGGCTCGGTTAACCGCGGTTCTCTTTGGCTTCCATCAATTGCTTGATGTTGACGAGCTCGGTGGGGTAGTTGCCGGTGTAACAGGCGTAGCAATAGTCGTGATTCTTGTCGGCGACGGCCTCGCGCAGCGACGGTAGCGAGAGATATCCCAGGGTGTCGGCTTCCACAAAACGGCGAATCTGTTCGACGGTGCTATTGGCGGCAATCAGCTCGGCGATGCTCGGTGTATCGACGCCGTAAAAACACGGAGAAACGGTGGGCGGGCAAGAAATACGCAAATGGACTTCGCGGGCTCCGGCGTTGCGCACCATGCGGACGATCTTGCGGCTGGTGGTGCCGCGCACCAGCGAATCGTCGACCAAGATCACGCGCTTGCCTTCGAGCAAATGGCGCACGGGATTCAGCTTGAGCTTCACGCCAAAATCGCGAATGGCCTGCGAAGGCTCAATGAACGTGCGACCAACATAATGATTGCGGATGAGAGCCTGACCGAAGCGAATGCCCGATTCGGCGGAATACCCGAGCGCCGCGGCGGTGCCGGAATCCGGCACAGGCACGATGATATCGGCATCCACTGGATGTTCCTGGGCTAGCAGACGGCCAAGGTACTCGCGGGATTCCTGAACGGCGCGACCGAAGACCATGGAATCGGGACGCGAAAAATAAACGTGTTCGAAAACGCATTGCGCGCGATCGCGCACGGGCGCGTAACGTTCGCGCGTCATACCGTCTTTGCCGACGATGATCATTTCGCCGGGTTCGACGTCGCCCAGGTACACGGCGTTAATCAGATCGAACGCGCAGGTTTCCGAGGCGAACACATAGCAGGACTTGCCGCCCGACATTTCCATCTGGCCGAATGCCAACGGTCGGAATCCATGTGGATCGCGCGCGACAATCACGCGATCGCCCGCCAGAAACACCAATGAAAATGCGCCTTCCAGTTGCAGCAGCGCCTCGCGCAGGGCCCCGGCCAGCGTGCGTTCGCGCGAGCGGGCGACAAGGTGCAGAATGACTTCGGTATCGCTCGAAGCTTGGAAGATCGATCCTTCGCGTTCCAGTTCGCGGCGCAGTTCGCTCGCGTTCGTGATGTTGCCGTTGTGCGCAACGGCGACTTTCCCTTTATTGCAGGCTACGGAAAACGGCTGCGCGTTGAGCAGAACGGTATCGCCCGCAGTGGCGTAGCGCGTGTGGCCGATGGCGTGGTCGCCCAACAGGCGGCCTAAAACTTCGGGCGTGAAAATATCGGCGACGTGGCCCATGCTCTTGTGGCAGTAGGCCTCGCGGCCATCGCTCGACACAATACCGGCGCTTTCCTGTCCACGATGCTGCAGAGCGTATAAGCCGAGATAGGCGAGATTGGCGGCCTCGGGATGGCCGTGAATGGCGAAAACTCCACATTCTTCATGGAGCTTGTCGAAATGCGATTCGTCAAACATGCTGCGGTGCCAGTTGACCTTCCAGAGCGTTCTCGAAAACGCCACGGAACCAATCCACGGGGGAATCAATGCGCGTAACCGCATTGTGATCGATCCGCAATCTACTCTTCATTGTAACGCCGATTCGTAGGGCCTCGACGTTGTTCTCACGAGCGATGCGTTCGACAACCTCAGGAACTGCGGTCGAAACCAGAATACGCGACGGGGCTTCGTGGAACAAAGCGAGATCCGCCGGCAATGGACTTGAAATTTCGATGGCCGCGCCGATACCGGTCATTCCACTTCCACCCATGGAGCATTCGGCCAGCGCCACAGCTAATCCGCCGCCGCTCAAGTCGTGCGCGGATTCGGCGTGCCCTTCGACGACGATCTTGCGAATAGCCGCTTGCACGCGCTTTTCGTAATCCATGTCGAGCGCTGGCGGCAATCCCCACAGGGTATTCAGGACGCTTTTGACGTATTGCGTGCCGCCGAAGCGGGTTTCGTCGCAGGTGCCCAGACCGCCGAGCAGGATGACGGTGCGGCCTTCATTCTTGAAAGGAATCGTCACCGGAGGCGCGGTTTTCATCAGACCGACGATGCCCATGACGGGAGTAGGCCAGATGGCTTCGCCGAGTGTCTCGTTATACAGGCTGACATTGCCGCCGGTGATGGGCGTATCGAAGAAGCTGCACGCCTCGCCGACGCCTTCGATGGCTTCGACCAGCTGCGCCATGATTTCAGGACGCTCCGGATTTCCGAAGTTCAGATTGTTGGTGGCGGCAACGGGCATCGCGCCCACGGTGGACAAATTGCGGCAGCATTCGGCGACCAACAAGCGGGCGCCTTCGCGCGGGGAGAGCGCACAATAACGGCCGTTGCCATCGAGCGACATGGCGACGCTGGTGTCCGTGTCTTTGATGCGCACAATGGCGGCATCGCCGCCGGGTCCGGCAATCGTGTTGGTGCGGACCATGTAATCGTACTGCTGCCAGATCCAACTCTTGGAGCAAAGGTCGCCGGAACCGAGCAGCGTCGCGAGATCGGCGTTGCAATCGCGATCGGCGCGACTGGTAAACGATGCGGGCGGCTCCACGGGAGCCGGGCGATACGGCGCCGTGTTGTGAGGACGATCATACAGCGGAGCTTCGTCGGCCAGTTCGCGATTCGGAATTTCGGCGACGACGACGCCGTGATCTTTTACACGTAGAATACCGTCGTTGGTGACGCGGCCGATAGTAACGGCGTCGAGTCCCCATTTTTTGAAGACGCTGAAGACTTCGTTCTCGCGTCCGGCCTCGGCCACCAGCAACATGCGCTCCTGCGATTCGGAGAGCATGATTTCCGTCGGCGTCATGCCGGTTTCGCGTTGCGGGACCAGAGCAAGATCGAACTCAATGCCGGTCTCGGCGCGGCTTCCCATTTCGCACGTGGAGCAAGTTAATCCGGCGGCGCCCATGTCCTGAATGCCGACGATGGCGCCGGTGCGCATGGCTTCGAGGCAGGCTTCGAGCAGGAGCTTTTCCATGAAAGGATCGCCCACCTGCACGTTGGGGCGTTTCTGCATGGAATCTTCGGTGAATTCGGAAGAGGCCATGGAGGCTCCGTGGATGCCATCGCGTCCGGTCTTGGCGCCGACGTAAATCACGGGATTGCCGATGCCGGTGGCGCGTCCGAAGAAAATTTCGTCGTGACGGAAGATGCCGAGGGCGAATACGTTCACCAGCGGATTGCCGTTATAACAGGGCTCGAACACGCATTCGCCGCCCACGGTGGGGACGCCGAAACAGTTGCCGTAATGCGAGATCCCGCTGACCACGCCTTCGACGATGCGCTTGTTGCGTTCGCCGTTGATGGGATCGTCAAGCGTTCCGAAACGGAGGGCATCCATCACGGCGATGGGACGCGCGCCCATGGTGAAAATATCGCGCAGGATACCGCCGACGCCGGTGGCCGCTCCCTGGAACGGCTCGATGAAGCTGGGGTGGTTGTGCGATTCGATTTTGAACGCGATGGCCCAACGCTTTCCATCAACGCCTTCGCCGATGTCGATGATGCCGGCGTTTTCGCCGGGACCGACCAACACGCGATCGCTCTTGGTGGGCAGCTTCTTCAGGTGAAGGCGGGAGCTCTTGTAAGAGCAATGCTCGCTCCACATGACAGTGAAGATGCCGACTTCAGTTTCGTTGGGCTCGCGCTTGAGAATCGCGCGGACTTTGTCGAGTTCGGAGGCAGATAATTCGCTCATGCAAGAACCGGCTTTTTCGCGGAAAGAAACTGCAACATGGATTCGAAAATCACGCGGCCATCGGTGCAGCCAAGTAAAGCGTCGGCGGCGCGCTCAGGATGGGGCATCATGCCCATGACGTTGCGGCTTTGGTTGCAGATGCCAGCGATATCGTCGAGCGATCCGTTGGGATTGTCCATGTAGCGGAAAATCACGCGGTCGTCGCGCTTGAGGCTCGCGAGGGTGGCATCGTCCGCAAAGTAGCAGCCTTCGCCGTGCGCCACGGGTACGATCAACGTTTGGCCCTTCGATGCCCGGCAGGTGAACGGCGAGTTCGTGGTCTCCACACGGATGGTCACAGGGCGGCAGACGAACTTCAGCTCGCGATTGCGCAGCAGCGCGCCGGGGAGCAAGCCGCTTTCAACCAACACCTGAAAGCCGTTGCAGATCCCGACGACCAGCCCGCCACGCGACGCGAAGTCGCGGACGGCGGTCATCACGGGTGAAAATTTCGCAATGGCTCCGCAACGGAGGTAATCGCCGTAGGAGAATCCGCCGGGAAGAATAACGGCGTCCACTTCACCGAGAGAAGAAGAATCGTGCCAGATGAATTGGGCCGAATGGCCTAGGTTTTTGGAAACTGCGTACCAGGCATCGTGGTCGCAATTTGAGCCCGGAAACACAACGACTCCAAAGCGCATGGGAAAACCCAGTGTAGCAGAAGCGCCAAGCGACAGGAGACCGTAATTCGCGGTCGTAGTTCGCGAAGGCTAACGCTGTTCGGAGCGAACCGGGTAATTCGGCGCCAGGGGAGACTTCGCTTCGGCGTTGACGGCTTGCAGGAGCCGAGCCGCGTACTCGGTCGCGTCGTCGGTGGCATGCAGATCTGCCGCAAAAGCCGCGCTGGCCTTCGGAGAATCGACCGGAGAGATGGCCTTTTGCCCCTCCAGGAGCTTCTTAATAGCAACTAACTCAGACTCAATCCTCACCAATTTGTACACGCCGCCCAGCAGGAGCGTGTAACCCAATATGGCCATGAACTGACTGAGAAGAGCTCCAATAAAATCCACACGATCCTCCTGGGCGTAGTCATCGACAGCCGGAGAGGGGAACTTTAGAACGAATGTGACGAAGACTTAGCCTTTCTTTTCAAATCCCAGCGCGGCGGAGTTCATACAAAAGCGCTGACCGGTGGGACGCGGACCATCCGGGAACACGTGGCCGAGGTGGGCATCGCACTTGGCGCACAGGACCTCGACGCGGCGCATGCCGTGGGTGGTATCTTCCTCCACGCGAACGTTTTGCGGATTCACGGGCGCATAGAAGCTAGGCCAGCCGGTACCGGAGTCGAATTTTGTATCGGCATCAAACAGCTCGGTTCCGCAGCATACGCAGCGGTACATGCCTTTTTCGTGATTGTCCCAGTGCTCGCCTGTGAAGGCAGGCTCGGTGCCCTTCTTGCGGGCCACCTGAAACTGTTCGGGCGTCAACTGCGCGCGCCACTCTTCGTCGGTTTTCTGGATTTTGCTCATGGCACCTTCAGAATATCCGATACCCGGCCAGAATATCCGATTGCCCCGGCCGCAGCGAGGGGACGTATTGCGGATACTGAAGGTGTGGAGATAAAAGCGTGGAGATAAAAGCGTGACGATGAAATTGTTGTCCGCATTCCTGTTGCCGGCCGTGATTGTGTGCGTGGCGCTGCCTGCGGGCGCAGCGGATCCGGTCGACATCCAACGCACGTTGCAGGGCGTGGAGGATCGCTACAACCATACGCAGACGCTGCAATTGGGCTTTACGGAAACGTATCGTGTGCAAGGGCGCGTCCGCGTGGAGAGAGGCGAGCTATTTCTGCGCAAGCCGGGGCGGATGCGCTGGCAGTACACGGCTCCGGCGGGAAAGCTTTTTGTATCGGACGGCAAGTTCATGTACTCCTACACGCCGCAGGAGAACCGGGCGGAGAAAATGAAGATGAAAGAGGCCGACGATCTGCGAGCTCCACTGGCGTTCCTGCTCGGCAAGCTGCACTTTGCCGACGATTTTCGCGAATTCCGGGCGCATCCGGAAGCCCAGGGGATCTATATTACGGCTATCCCGAAGTCCGATAAGCTGCCGTATTCGGAGATTTCGTTTCTGGTCGCGCCCGACAGCTCCATTCGCAATTTGGAAGTGAAGGGGCAGGATAATTCTCTGCTGCAGTTCACGTTCGACAACGAGAAGAAAGATCCGAAGATCCAGGATTCGCTGTTCCGCTTCGAAGCGCCCGCGGGCGCCGAATTCGTGGATTCGTCAAATACGCGTTGAGTAGATGGGTAGAATAGAAGTTCCATGCGCATCGCCTTAGCGCAAATCAATCCCACCATCGGGGACCTTGCGGGGAACGTCGACCGTATCACGCGTTTCGCCAAGGAAGCGGCCTCGCGGGATGCCGAAGTTGTCGTATTCCCGGAGCTATCCATTCCCGGCTATCCTCCACGCGATCTGGTCGACAAGAGCAGCTTTGTGGAAGCGAATGAACGCGCGCTGCAAGAAGTGGCGACGGCCACGGCTGGATTGAATCTCAGCGTGATTTGCGGCTACGTCGGTAGATCCGAGTCGGAAACCGGCAAGCGCGCCATGAACAGCGCGGCCGTTTTAGAGGGCGGCGAAGTGCGCTTCCGGCAGAGCAAGATGCTGCTGCCGAACTACGACGTCTTTGACGAGGCTCGCTACTTCGGACCCGCCGAGCGCGGCTTCCTCTCTTCTCTGCGCGGCCGCCCGATGGCGCTGACGATTTGCGAGGATGCGTGGAACGATCGCCAGTATTGGAAGCAGCGCCTGTATTCGCGCGATCCGGTAGAAGAACTGTTCGGCGCGGGCGCCGAGATGATGATCTGCATCAACGCATCGCCGTACAACATGGGGAAGCGTTCGATCCGTCAAGCTGTCTACCGCGCGGCGGCGCATCGCTATGCGAAACCGGTGGTCTACGTCAATCAAGTGGGCGGGAACGATCAACTGGTGTTCGATGGCTCCAGCTTTGCGATGAACGCCAAAGGCGAGATCATCGCGACGGCCAAGTCTTTCGCAGAAGACCTGGTGATTTGCGATATCGACTTGGGCACGGGCGACCGTCACGAACAATTCACAGACGAGAGCGAAGCTGCTTATGAGGCGCTTGTGCTGGGAACGCGGGACTACATTCATAAGTGCGGTTTTTCGCGGGTGCTGATCGGGCTGAGCGGCGGCATTGATTCGTCGCTCACGGCGGCGATCGCGGTGGATGCCGTGGGCAAGGAAAATGTCACCGGCGTGGGGATGCCGGGGCCCTTCTCCAGCGATCACAGTTTGGCGGACGCGCGCGAGATGGCCGCGCGGCTCGGCATCCGGTTCGAGGTGGTTTCGATTACCGGAGTCTGCGAACGCTTCGAGCAGGAACTGGCGCACGTATTCCAAGGCATGGCGCGTGACGTAACCGAAGAGAATTTGCAATCCCGCGCGCGCGGCGTCACGCTGATGGCGATTTCCAACAAGACCGGAGCGCTGGTGCTCACGACGGGAAATAAGAGCGAACTCGCGGTGGGGTATTGCACGCTTTACGGAGACATGTGCGGCGGATTGGCCGTGATTAGCGACGTCCCCAAGACGCTGGTGTACGAGTTATCGCGCATCGCCAATCGCCGGCATAACGGCGCCATTCCCGAGAGTGTGTTTACGAAGCCGCCGTCGGCGGAGTTGCGGCCTGATCAGAAAGATACCGATTCCCTGCCCCCGTATGAGGTGCTGGATCCGATTCTGGAAGCGTACATCGAGCAGTACCAAGCGCCGCGCGAAATCGCAGAGACGTTGAAGCTCCCACCGGATCTGGTGCAGGGGATCGTCAACAAGGTCGATCGCAACGAATATAAACGTCAGCAGGCCGCGCCCGGCCTGAAAGTGACAACCAAGGCGTTCGGCATCGGACGCCGCATGCCCATTGCTCAACGTTATTCCGGCTAGAGAGGGTGCTCGCCATGAACAAGTATTTCGCTGCCTTTGTGCTGTTCGTCTCCGCAACGATTTTGTGTTCGCAACCGGGCGGCCGTGAACAGCCGGGACCGCAGGCCGGAGGATTCACGCTGCTGCCGAACGGCTGGAGCATTCAACCGGCGGGCATGCAAATCCCACTCGACACGATGCCCATGTCGACGGCGCTTTCGCCGGATGGCAAGTACCTGCTGGTGTTGAACGGCGGCTATCGTCCACCGTCGATCAGCGTGCTGACGGTGTCGCCGATGAAAGAAATCGCACGGGTGCCAGTGGCGGATGCGTGGCTCGGGCTGACGTTCGCCCCGGGAGGCAAGCTGGTTTACGCAAGCGGCGGCTCACGCGGGACGGTATCTGAGTTTTCCTTTTCCGAAGACGGCGAGTTAAAGCCGGTGCGCGAAATGCAGGCAACGGCCGAGCACACGGCGATGGATTTCATCGGCGATGTGACACTGTCTCCGGACGGCCGCCTGATTTACGCCGCGGATCTATTTCGCGATTCGATTGTCGTCATCAATCCGCAATCGGGCCGCGTGATTGAGCGCTGGAAGACGGGACGCCGGCCGTACAGAATTTTGTTTGCACCCGATGGCAAGACGTTCTTCGTTTCCGGATGGGGCGATTCGTCGCTCTATCAACACAATGCAACGACGGGCGAGCGGATGGCCCGCATCGGACTGGGTCCGCATGCGACGGACATGGTGTTGAGCGCGCGCAAACCGGATGCCCCCGTGGGCGACGACGATGACGACAAGACAAAAGCTCCGCCGGCGCCGGACTGGAGCTATCGGATCTTCGTGACGGCAGCCAATACGAACAATGTTTACGTGGTCGGCGTGAACGCGAACAATTCGCTGAAGCTGCTGGAGACGGTCAACATCGCGCTGACTCCCCGACAGCCCGCAGGCATGACTCCGAGCGCGGTGGCGTTGTCCGCCGATCAGAAGACGTTATACGTGACGTGTTCGGATGCCAACGCGGTTGCCGTGGCCGACGTCTCTACGGCGCGGAGCCAAGTGGAGGGATTCTTGCCGACGGGTTGGTATCCCACGTCGTCGCGCGCGCTGCCTGATGGTGGATTGATCGTGCTGAACGGGCGCGGCCTGGGAACGACACCCGACCCCGACTATAAGGGCACAGCGAAGGTAGATCCGAATGCCAAGTGGCCTCCGATATTTATCGGCGATACGCAACGCGGGACGCTGTCTGTGATCGAAGCGTTCAGCTACGAAAAGCTCGACGAATATACCGCGACCGTGCGGCGCGGCATGCGCTACAGCGATAACGATCTGGATACGCCGAATATTCCGGACGATAGCGTGATTTATTCGCGCGAAGGGAAGCCGTCGCCGATAGAGCACGTGCTGTACATCATCAAAGAAAATCGCACGTACGATCAGGTGCTGGGGGCATTGGGCAAGGGCAACGGAGATCCGTCGCTTACGTTGTTTGACGAATCCGCTGCGCCGAATCACTACAAGCTGGCGCGAGAGTTCGTGCTATTCGACAACTTCTACGTCAACGCAGACATTAGCGCCGATGGCCACAACTGGTCCACTGCGGCGATTGCTCCCGATTTTGTGCAGAAGCTGTGGCCCAGCAATTACGGCCATCGGCTGAAGTATTACGGCTTCGAAGGCAACGAGCCCGCGAACATTCCTCCGGCGGGTTACCTGTGGACGAACGCATTGGCGGCGGGATTGACGGTGCGCAACTATGGCGAATGGGTGTTCGGAGGCAAGATCGGCGATCCGGCGATCGAGAAATTCACGAACAAGGACTACAAGGGTTTCGACATGGATACTCCCGACGCCGAACGCGCCAAAGTATTCCTGGAAGATCTGCGGCAATTCGAAGCAAGCAACAAGATGCCGCGCCTGATGGTGATGCGCCTGCCTGGCGACCACACGTCTGCGACCACACCCGGCAAGATCGCTCCGCTTTCCTCGTTCGCCGATAATGACGCGGCGCTCGGCAACATCGTCGAAGCGATTTCACGCAGCAAATTCTGGCCGAAGACCGCGATCTTCGTATTGGAGGACGACGCGCAGGATGGTCCCGATCACGTGGATTCGCATCGTTCTATGGCGTTCGCGATTTCGCCGTACACGCGACGCGGGATCGTCGATAGCTCCATGTACAACACGGGTTCGGTGCTGCGCACGATGGAACTGATTTTAGGATTGCGCCCGATGACGCATTTCGATGCGGGAGCGCGTCCGATGAGTGCGGCATTCGCGACGACCGCAAACAACGCGCCCTACGTGGCGGAGAAGCCGCGTATTTCTCTCACCGAACGGAATCCGCAGAAATCGGCGACGGCGGCGCGTTCCATGAAGCTCGACTTCAGTGAAGCGGATCTGGCCGACGATGACGAGCTCAACGCGATTTTGTGGGCGGCGATCAAGAAGACGGATCCGCCGGCTCCGCGACGCAGCATTTTCGCGCGCTGAATCACAATTTACACTCTGTCATCCCGAGCGCAGTCGAGAGGGATCTGCTGTTTATTCGGGCGTTGCGAAAACTTTAGAAGCAGATCCCTCGACTGCGCTCGGGATGACAACGTATGGGTTGTGACGTTAGGAAGGGGGTTGTTATGCCGGTGAACGAATGACTCACGACACTAGATAAAGGCCGTGGTTTTCACGCCGGAAATGTCGAAACGCTTGCGGCAGCGCATGTTTTTGCACATGGTCTTGTCGTCGAGCAGCACCATGTAGCTCAGGAACTTGGTGAACTTGGCGCGATCGCGCTCATCGGCTCCGCGCGGAACCTGCGCCACTTTCTTGCGAACAAGCCAATTCAGCTCGTACGTATCCGCCGTCCGGCAATAAGGGCAGTTCAGCGTCGCGGGCTTGGTTGTCCGGGACTCTTGAAAGAAAGCTCGCTCGTCTAACGCCACGCAGTTGTTATAGCACAGGCACGCGCAAACTGGTATCCCTAAACTGGTAATGATGGTGCGCTGTTATATTACGGACCGCAAGTTACTGGCCCCGGGCATGACGCTGGTGAACGCGATCGCGCGCGCGATGGGGAATGGCGCGAACTGGATTCAGATCCGCGAGAAGGATCTATCATCCCGCGCATTGTACGAACTTACGGTGCAGGCGGTGGCGATGGCAGCGCCCATGGGCATCAAGATCCTGGTGAATTCGCGCTTCGACGTTGCTCTCGCGGCGGGCGCAGCAGGAGTGCATCTTCCTGGTGGATCGCCATCGCCGAAAAACTGGCGAGCCATCGCGCCACCGGGATTTTTGATCGGTACGTCTTGCCATACGCTGGCGGAGCTGCGCGCGGCGCAGGACGAAGGCGCGGACTACGCCGTATTTGGTCCGGTGTTTCCGCCACGCTCGAAATTTTCCGACCTCGCTCCGCGTGGACTTATCGGCCTGGAAAGGGCCGTGCGCGCGGTCAAAATCCCGATTCTTGCGCTGGGCGGCATCACGCACGACAATGCCGAGGAGTGCACGGCGGCAGGAGCAGCGGGCATCGCGGCGATCTCGTTCTTCCAAGATGGCGGGCGTCAAGTTTATCCGTTCCAAGCTTCGTAGGCTCCAATGATAGAATCGGCACAGTGGCAAGACAGGAGATGACGCAAGCGTATTCGCGCCCAGAAGCGCTCCGGCTCGTAGACGTTTCCGAACGTCAGCTCCGCAGCTGGGAAAAGCAGAAGCTCATCCCGGAGACCGAGATCTACGGATTCGGCGAGTTACTTACGTTGCGCATGCTGGCCCAGTTGCGCAAGAAGGGCGTGGCGGCCGCACAGATGCGCCGCGCGCTGCACGCGGTTGCCCGTAAATTAAGCGGCAACGCGCAACCGCTTGCGGGTTTGCAGGTCTATACCGAAGGCAAACGCATTCGCGTCAAGATCGACGGCCACCACATGGAGGCAGAGTCCGGTCAGTTGCTGCTGGATCTCGCGCCTGCCGAAATTCATCGTCTACTGGAGTTCAAGGCGCGCGAAAATCCTCGCGCGGAAGCCGAGAAAAGGACAGAAGCGGAACGCTGGTTCCAGCGCGGCCTGGAGATGGAGCAGACAGGCGGCCCGGTCGAAGAGGTGATGGAGGCGTATCGCAAAGCAACGCAACTGGATCCGCAATCGGCGGGAGCGCTGGTCAATCTGGGCACGCTGTATTTCAACGCGCACAATCTCACCGAAGCGGAAAAATGCTACACGCAGGCGCTGAAGGTGGATCCCGAATATGCGCTAGCGCACTTCGATATCGCGAATCTTTACGACGAACGCGGCCAACGCGCACCGGCGCTGGAGCACTATTTGATCGCACTGCGCATCTCGCCTAACTACGCCGACGCACATTACAACATTGCGCTGCTATATCAGGGCTCCAATCAACCACTGAAGGCGCTGCATCACTGGATGATGTATCTCAAATTGGATCCTGCAAGCCAGTGGGCGACGGTGGCGCGACGCGAATTGGCGAAACTGCGCAAGTCCGCGGTGGTGCCTGGTGCTCGCGGCCAGGAAGACGCAGGCTAGAATAGTTTTCTGACTCCTCGCCTTTCCACCAAAGAAAATCCGCCCTGGCTGTTTGGATTGCTCGCCGTGCCAAACGGCATCACGAACGCAGTCATCGCCATTTTGATGCCGTTCGTTCTGCGGAAGCACGGCGTTCCTGTGGACCGGATCGCGGAAGTTGTGGCTGTCGGTGGGCTACCTTGGATCTGGTATTTC
>CAITIX010000146.1 GCA_903892565.1 uncultured Acidobacteriia bacterium | reverse complement strand
GAGGAGCTAAGTGCCGATAAATCCGCAACAACCGAAAATTCGGTTTTTGCCTCACTTTTCAAAAGTTCTTCGTTTGCTCCACGGCGGCCCCCATTTTCTCCCTTGCACCCCCTGTTTCCGCAAAGTGAGGCAAAATGAATTCGACCCAAAATCATGTCGATTCTTGCCGCAATTTGGCACCCAGAAAACTCGCAAACGTAAGACTCCCGACCGAGGAATTCAGCCTGCTGATGCTCGAAAAGACGGACCGCCGGATGGCTTCGTAGACGCCGAAAGCGCGACAATGTTTTGCCGCGCGCGGTTGGTTTGTTGTTGCTGCTCGTATTCAGCGCGCAATTTCGCGAACGCGGCGCGTTGCTGGTTGAAGGGCAACTCGGCTAATTTGCCAATCGGCTTGTAGCCGAAGTGCCAGACGGCATTCGCCGTCGTAAGTGAGGCCAAATACGCCTGTATGTCGGGAGCAAGTTCGATCAGTTTCATGATCCGCGTGATCGCGCTTGGGGTAAGCCGAACCCTCTTGGCTAGCGCCATCCTCGTCCCGACCTCGCCGCTTTGGAGCATCTGCTGCCATTTTTGGGCGCGCAGGACAGGATGCTCGACCTTGGGTTTGGCCGTCCGAACCGTTCGCATCCGCTTATCCAGCCGAACGGTTCGCTGGAACGGTGCGATAATGGCGACTTCGCCGCGCTGCGCATTGGAGAAATCAACCCGTCCGTCCAAGCTGAGACCACGGAGCCGGATGTTCTGATTGGAGCCAGTGATTCCCGCCCGCGCTTCCATGCCGCGAACCAGTTCCGGCAAATGGAGCTTGATGCGGACTTCCATCAGCCGCGCGGTCGGCGACAACGATTGCTCGACCGACTCGGAGGCCTTGCGGCGACCGCTTGGCACCAGTCGTCTAACGTCCACCCGTTCGACAAAGAGCCGGATCAGCTCCTTACGTTCCGCCGGCGGCAGTTTTGGGAGCAACTCGCCCATCCGCTCCAGATTCTCGGAAATCCGGCGCTCTTCCAACGCGGTCGCTTCGCTGGCAGCCAACGCTTGGCGGATTCGCTCCTGCTGGAGCAGCAGGCGCCGGCGTTCATTTCGCAGGTCTGTGGCACGTTTCACCAACGCGTCACCCAGGGCATCAGTTCCGCCCTGCGCGACGGCATCGACACAATTGTTCAATTGCCTGTCGACGGTCGCAAGTGCCCCTTTGTTCGTCTCGAGTTCCGTTCGCAGCGATTCGCGGTCGCCCCTGCGCATCTTGCGGGAAGTCTCGACCATCTCCTTAATGACCACCGGATGTTTACTCGCCTCGCCGAGCAACGCGACAACGGCTTTTTCAAGTGCGTCCGCGGACAAGCGCCCCACCGCCCAGCCCGGGGCTGCGGGCTGTCGCATGACTAAGCTGCAGGTGTAATAGCGATATTTTACCCCCCGGAGACTCTTTGTGCCGCTATCGTTGGGCACCAAGGCCCGCCCGCACGAGCCGCACCAAGCCAGGCCTTTCAGCAAGTGGTTTTGTGCATCGCGATCCTGAAAAAGATGCTGGGGTCGCACTTTCGTCTCGGCCGTGGCTGCATTGGCTTTCTCCCAAACATCGGCCTTCACCAATGATTCGTGCTTCGCGGCAAATTCCTGTCCCTCAAACTTGACCGCCCCGCGGTAGAGCGGGTTGCGAATCAAGAGGCGGAGTCCGTCGGAGCGGAATAGTCCGCCGCCGATGTTTTCGGCACGTCCATCGCGCCGCTGCAACGTCCGCACCCGGGTGCGGAGGCCGGCAGCGTTCAGTTCGTTCGCCACGTCGGTGAGCGACACCAGCTTAGATGCCTGTTCAAAGACGCGACGGACGATGGCCGCTTCCTCGGGATTTGGCTGCAACGCCTGCGTGTTCTTGTCGTATGAATAACCGTAGGGAATGATGCCACCGTTCCAGTAGCCACGTTTTGCTTGCTGCCGCATCTTTGCCCGCGTCTTCTCCGCCGTGTTCTCCCGCTCATACTGGGAGAAGCTCATCATCAGGTTGTTCTTGAGCCGGCCCGAGGGTGTGCTTTCCGACAGGTCTTCCGTCGCGCTTTCCAACCGGCAGCCATGAGCCTTGAGAAATCCGCGGAAGGGCACCCATTCATCGGTGCTGCGCAGAACTCGCTCCAGCTTGTAGACCAATACGATCTTGACCTCACCGGCTTCCACCATGCGTTTCAACGCTCTCATCCCCGGCCGGTCCATCGTGGCACCGGAATACGCCGCATCGGTCAGGCAAGCGACCTCATGCCAGCCATTCCCTTTGCTCTGTTCGATCTTTTCGCGGCAGTATGCGGCTTGGGATTCGCACGAATCAAAGCGCCCGCCCACCTGGTTGTCGGTCGAAACACGGGTATAGATTGCCACAGGCTGTGGCTCGGAGGTAGGGCCGTCCTGATTGTGCGGGTTTTTTAGCGGCATCGGATCAGTTCCAGCGGATTTTCTCCGCCGCCGGCTCTCCCTGATGGAGACGATAGGAGACCGTTCGGGTCTGGCCATCCACGACGACCTGACCGTTGCGGGTCAACCGCTGGAGCGCCCGGTAGGCTGCAGACCTCGTCAGACCCAATGTGCTCCGGATCGACAGAGGCGATGCCTGACCGGCCAGCCTCAAGTAATTCAGCACACGCTGG
>CAITIX010000145.1 GCA_903892565.1 uncultured Acidobacteriia bacterium | reverse complement strand
CGCCCAGTATCGACCACTTCAAGCCGACTGATCTGATGACTGTCAGTAATGATATCCATACTGACTATCAACTATCCGCCGGACGATTCACGCAAGGCGGCCTACGCCGGATGGATACGTTTGTACAAGGCGCTGATGGGTTGCGGCTACGCGAATGCCGCTAGCCTCGCTCGAAGCGCCCCGGCCCAGCCATTTTTATTTTTCGGAGCACAATCAAGCAAAGAGACATTTGGGTCCAAAGCAGCCCAATCTAATTTTCAGTGCAAAACAGCGCGCCAAATTATCCTCACGATATTTGGGTAGTGCGCGTTCCCCCAAAGCGCTGGTGGACTGCGGCTACGCGAATACGGCTAGCCTCGCACCGTTGAAACGCTGTCGTAGCGAGCGATGCTGTGGTCACAGACCGCTTTCCGCTGCGCACATAGTTTTTTCCGCTCAAGCAAGCAATGAGATATTTGCGCCAAGACAAGCTCAATCTTATTGTCAGTGCGATACAGCACGCCAAATATCGGCCAGCTATTTGGCTAGCTATTGCGACACCAAACGCTGATGGACTTCGGTTACGCGAGTGTGGCTTCATCGCGCACCCGAAGGCCCTCATCGCGCTAACTTGGCAGCTCATTTTAATGTGACGCTGAATAGCCCTCCGCGGTCAGAGTCATGAGTGTGCAGATTTGTCACCCAAAAACTCCCATGCCTGACTCGCGAGGAAACTCGAAATTACGTAACCCGGGTACAGAGGTCATCGAGCTGAGATATCTAGGTCGGTTAGAATTTTCTTGTACTTGTCACGCTCCTGAACGAGATACTTAGAAAAGTCCTCGGGAGACGTACCGCGTGCCTCGAAACCACTTTCTGCCAGTCTCTTAGCAATTTCTGGCGTCGCAACGATTCGTTTGACCTCCGCCGACAAACGTTCTGCGATAGCTCGGGGAAGTCCCTTGGGGCCCCATAAGCCATACCAAGAGTAGAATTCAAGCTCAGGCAATCCAAGCTCCGTAACGGTAGGAACCTCCGGCATGAGGGATATGCGCTTTGAACCGGTGACACCGAGGGCCCTCAGATTACCCGCCGCAACAAACGGGTAAGAGGATGGGACGGGATCGATTAATATGTCGATATCTCCCACCATCAACTGAGTCAGCGCAGGTGCGGCGCCATTAAAGTTCACTAGGGTAGTTTTTGATTTATCGGGTGACGCGATTCTCCGCAGTAACTCCACGGCGAGATGTCCCGCAGCGCCGTAACCAGAAGTAGAGAACGTGAACCTCTCTGGATTTTGCTTAGCAAGTCGAACGAATTCAGCGATATTCTTTGCAGGGTTCTTTAGGTTCGTTGTGATTAGCAACGGGCCTGAAGCGATTTCAGTGATCCCGCCGAAACTATCGACCGGATCAAACTGCGTTGTCTTGAGAATGTACGGGCTGATTACGTGGACCGAAGCTGACATGAGGATCGTATAGCCATCTGGAGTCGCCCTTGAGACAACACCGGCACCGATTGTCCCCGCCGCCCCCGGCCGATTCTCAATGACGACAGTTTGTCCCAAAGACTCCTGAAGTTTCTGGGCAACCATTCGACCAATTATGTCGATAGACCCGCCAGGAGGATATGGAACAACCATTGTTATGGGTCGGTTTGGCCAATCATCGGCTAGTGTCGGACTGACCAATGCAGCGAGCATCACTACGCCGGCAGCAATGCGCCGCAAGCCACCACATTTCCTAGAAATCATTTGCGTTCTCCAACAGTATCGCATCCAGCTCGATGCGGGCTTCCCGGTCTTGGACGTTTTTAGGCGTGGCTTGATGTCAGTTGGCGCGCCCGATCAACGATCAGTTTAACATCGGCTTGATCAGCAACGACGACGTTAACCTGCCCCTTAGACGGATATTGGGCGGTTGGCCGGTTCGCTCTTGTCCGCCTAGTTGCTTCTTCATCAAGTTGCCGCGTGCGAGGGTCGATCACGACCCCGTAGCTATCAGCGGCGCCAGTGAAGCTGACCAAGCCATTTCGTACGTCGGCTAACACAGTCTCGATTGCACGATCGAAGGGATGGCCATATCCCCCACCGCCAGACTGGATTGTCCTTACAACTTGACCACTCTTGAGTTTGATTTCGCCCTTTTCCGAGAGCAGTTCGCTCTTACCGTAGGGGTCCAAAACAATTGCCGATACTGAGCCCGCTTCTCCGCCTTCCAAACCCCAGGGGCGATACTTCCGGCGCTCTGAGCGGAACTGAAAAGCGGCCGACTCAGCCAGTAATCGGAAGTCGCGCACCACTGCGAGCCCGCCCCGAAAACGTCCTGGTCCGCCGGTGTCTGGGAGATATCCGCAAAACTCAACACGTACGGGATGTTCGAGCTCGACGATCTCGGCAGGAATAGACGAACCTGTTGAGCAGGCTAGAGTTGTGCCGTCGAGCCCATCGGCTGAAGGACGCCCGCCCCATGAGCCTCTAAGCAAATCAACGAGCACGAAGCGCTTCTTCGAGGTATCTAAGCCGTCAAAACTTACCACAATTGGGGCACCGTCACCGCATGCCATTATTCGTCCAGGCACCGCTTTCGCTAACGCGCCAAACATCACGTCCATGAATCGATAGCCAGTCACCGCGCGCCCTCCGCTGGCCGCGGGCATTACTGGGTTCAGCACAGAGCCGATCGGTGCGGTGAGGTGGATTGGTCGCATGTAGCCCGCGTTACTAGATGCGTGCGCAGGCATCAAACATCGCAACGCCGTGTAGGCCATACTCTTAGTTACCGATAGCGTGCAGTTGATAGCGCCGCGAACCTGCTTCGAGCTACCTTCGCAATCTACAAAGACCTCATCGCCGCGAATTGTCATCGCCGCGCGGAGACAGACCGGCTCTGGGTCGATACTATCACCATCGAGAAAATCTTCGAACTCATACAGACCATCGGGAATGCTACGGATAGTCTCACGGGCCAACACTTCGGTCGCGTCGAGGATCTCATCCTGAAAGCGTTTTAAGTTTTTGGGTCCATAGCGAGTGGCGAGCGCTTGATAGTCCGCTTCGCCACGTGTGCAGGCAGACAACTGGGCCCGAATATCTCCGAGAACCATTTCAGGCACCCGAACGTTTGCGCTGATCATGTCGAAGATTGCGGCGACTGGCTTACCAGCATCGTAAATCTTCATGATGGGCAACCGGATGCCCTCAGCAAACACCTCAGTATTGAGCGTTGAGTTGCCGCCTGCGACACGCCCTCCGATGTCCACTTGATGCACGATCGTCGTAGCAAATGCTGCAAGCTTAGCATCGGCGAAGATCGGCTTGATGATGAATACGTCCGGCAAATGCATTCCGCCGTTAAACGGGTCATTTAAGACGAAAACATCGCCGTCTGTTATTCTCTCGGAGTAGTCACGCATTATAGCCGTTAAGGCGTCCGGCATAGCGCCTAAATGGAAAGGTGAAGTCACACCCTGTGCAAGGAGTTGGCCTGATCCGTCGGCTATTGCGGTCGAGAAATCTCCTGAATGCTTCACATGACCTGACCTGCAGGTGCGCACGATAGTTAAGGCCATCTCGTCAGCCAACGACTCTAGGGCGTGCCTAATGATCTCCCTTGTCGCGGCGTCATACTGCTCACTATTAACGGCATCGGCCCTCTCAATCGCCTTCAGGTCAATTATCAGGTTCCCCTGCAAGTCGGCCTTCACAACCGCATCAGGTGGAATAACGATCGTGGTGTCGTATTGTTCGATGATCGCCGGCCCGACAACCTCGCGTGACCCGACAGTATCACGGCTAAAGACCTGAGCCTCAAGCATCCCATATTTGGGTCCGAAATAGGCAGAACGCGTGGCGCTACCACTTAGCGGCGCCTCCCGTTTTGTCAAAGTACCGACCGCCGGGCGCACTGCTTCGAGACGCGCGGTAAGCCGAATGTTGATGATCTCTATCTTTTCGTTAGGGGAAGAATATCCAAATATCCGCTTATGCTCACTTTCGAATGCCGCGCCCATTTTGCCGATGCTGGACGCGTCGAAGTCCGCGCTCGGGCAGTTGATAATGAGTTGCGATGCCTGTGAACGATAGCGGAGGTCGGCTTGAAGCGCCCATTCTCTGGCAGTTTGTTGGTACCCAGCTTCGCGAATGTCTTTTTCTGCGCCAGCTTTCAATGCTCGCAAGTGCGAATTGTACAGATCCTCGTTCTCCGCCGAGAAGATCGACATACATGTTCGCGAGTAACCGTGCTCAATCGATGCCTGCAACAAGCCGAAAGCACTAAAGACACCCGGCGTAGCTGGGATAACGACCTGCGACATTCCCAGCTCTCTTGCCAGGTCCGCGGCGTGGACGGGGCCATTGCCCCCGAACGCGATGAGAACCGCGTCACGCGGATCATGACCGCGCTCAGTTGAAACTGCACGGATCCCACGGGCCATTGCTGCATTCGCAACTGAGCGAACGCCAAACGCAGCTTCTTCAATCGACACTCCGAGCGCAGCAGCGACGTTGTTCTTGTAGGCTGCCTCCGCCCGACTTCGATCAAGTCTCAAATTGCCACCAACGAGATAGTCTGGGTTCAGGTACCCAAGCAGAAGGTTGGCATCGGTAATCGTTGGCCGCTCACCGCCAAGCGCGTAACAAGCAGGTCCAGGCTTAGCCCCTGCACTATGCGGGCCGACGCGCAGCGCCTTGCTTTCATCCAACCAGGCGATGCTTCCTCCGCCGATTCCTACTTCCGCAATGTCTACTGATGGAGTGGATAATGCGTACCCACCCCCCTTGTTGAGACGGCTAACAGCCGAAAGGCCTGCACCTACCTCCAGATTTACCGTTAGATTAATGTTGCCGTTTTCGATAAGCGCCGCTTTCGCTGTGGTCCCGCCCATGTCGAACGCGATAGCTTTGGAACAACCTATTTCTTTCGCAAGGCGCGCGGCGCCGATCACGCCGGCGGCCGGACCAGACTCCACGATGTGGATGGGCTTTTGAGCTGCGGATTTCGCGCTCATAATTCCACCGTTAGATTGCATAGTGAGGAGTGGTGCTTTGATGCCGTCGGCACTCAGTCTGTCGACCAAGTTGTTTAAATATCTCTCCATGACAGGGCGGACATAAGCGTTAATGCAAGTGGTACTCGTACGTTCGTATTCTTTGGCTTCGGGCAAGACTTCGCTCGACACCGAAATTGATACATTCGGCATTTCCTTTCGGAGCAATGCCGCAATGGCCTGTTCGTGAGCAGCATTAGCAAAAGAGTTGATCAAGCAAATTGCAACGGACTCAACTTTCTCCGACTTTAAAATTGCAATCGCTTGTCGGGCGCTTTCCGAATCAAGAGGGGTTACCACCTCGCCTTGGCTGCTCACTCTTTCCCGCGCCTCGAGTCGCAAACAACGATCGACAAGTGCCGGCGGCTTTTCCCAGCTTATATTGTACATATCAGGGCGCCGTGAGTGACGAATGTCCAGAACGTCGCGAAAGCCCGCGGTTGTAATTAGCCCCGTCCGAGCGCCTTTTCTCTCGAGAATAGCGTTAGTCGCAACGGTGGTCGCATGCACGACCTCTTGCACTGATGCCGCTTCTAGCTCAGCCCGCTTGAGCATTTGGGCTACGCCCAGGGCTATTGCTTCGCTGTAATCGTGGACTGACGAAAGAACTTTCTCGGTGAGAATGTGGCCTTCGCTGGTGAGGCCCACGATATCGGTGAATGTCCCTCCGATGTCGACCCCTACCCACAGCTTCCCGACCGACTTACGCGCGTTCATGGAATTCCTCGCACATGAATAGGCCTCACGAGAGGCAACGTGCGGTTATTTCACGATTATCGTATTATGATTGTCAAATATCACCATGCGAGAATCATGACGATGCAACGCGGCCTGATAGCGCAGCGGAAAGCTTCCGGCTGGCAGCCTTCACCAAAAGGGCAAGCTTCTTCCGGCGCGCACCATCAAGCCTGAAAGCCGGGCCGGCGATAACCAAAGAATGCGATGCTTGTTCGCCTTCAAATATGGGTGCCGCAACTGCCCAAACGTCGGGAGTTACCTCTGCCAAGCTTACCGCGTAACCGTTTTTTCGAATCGTCTCGAAGCTCCTTTCAGCGCTGCGAGCTTTTCGACGCAGCACGGCGCTGCTTTTCGGCAGATAAGCCAGCAGAACTCTTCCTGCGGCACCTGTATCAATCGGGAGAGCTCGGCCAACGGAAGACGACAGCCGGATAGCGTCGGTCGACTCAATGAGTTCAACGCAGATTACCCGATCACGAATTCGCTTATAGAGCAGGACCGTCTCGCGCGACTGAGCGCCTAGTCGCTCCATGAATGGATGAGCGATTTCACGCACACCGTTTACAGCATTGGCCGCGCCCGTCAGTCGCGCCACCGCGACCGTAAGTTGATACCCTCCTTTGCCGTCATCTTCGGCAAGTCCAACGTCGCGCAACACGGCAAGATATCGGTAAGCTGAACTCTTCGGCGACCCTATAGCGCGCGCAAGATCGTCTACCGTTTGGCGAGGGGCCTCGGGAGTGAAGGACATAAGCATCCTAAGAACTTTGCGCGAACTCTCGTTCGATGAACCCAACAATCTTTTCTTTGCTGCCATAAACCTCAGAACCTGCTGGATAGGACGCATTCAGCTGTAAGGGACTCTTCGCTGATCTTAGCCGATGCATAGGTCCATCAGATTGTCGCTCCCGCCGCGGTGACCGTGATCTCTACCAGCAAATCTTTGGAGGCGAATTTCACCTGCGCCGTCGCGCGGGTGGGTGCTGCTTGCGGCGCGGTCCAAGACATCCACACTTTGTTCATACCGCCGATATCGCGCTCAATATCGGCGAGCCATATTTGAGCGGACAACAGACGGCTTTTATCGGTGCCCGCGTCCGCTAGCAGTTTATCAATCTTCTTGAGGGCTTGAGCTGTTTGACCTTTGATTTCTTGGGTACGATCATCGGGCGTTGTTCCTCCGATGAATACCAAACCTTGGTACACGGCCGCACGACTTAGACGGGTACTTACTTCGAACCGCGTAATGTCAGACATTTGCTGCCTTTCTGAACTGAATAGGCGCCTTGGTGCGCCACACGGATCCTGGCACAGCGCTCTGGTGTATTTTGTTGGCAGTCTCCTAGCCGGTGTCAAATCTCATATTGTGAGAATGGCCATGTCGAGCGGAAGGGAGCTAGCGCTTCTTATGTCCGCGACCACCCACCGCCGCTCGCAATCGTCCAGCGCAGTAGGCGGACACAAGATAAAATATTGGCCAGACGGAATTCACACCTAGCCTCGGTACGTATACTTGGGAGACGCACGTCCGGCGGGCGTAGTCCGCTACTGTATGAGCGGGTCTTTTGTAGTGCCTTCCTAACCGACGGCAGATATCCTTTTATTGCCTATCGAAATGGGATCTGCGTCGAGCAACACAACAGCCATTACGCATGGTTCATCTTCATCGACAATCCAGTTGTGCATGGTGCCACGCTGAACGAGGGTATCACCAGCGCGAAGTTCGACCCTTCCAATATCCAGTTCCATTGACACCCGTCCGGACAGGACGACCAGATAGTCAATGGAGTCGGATCGATGCCATCTCGGCTTTACACCGGGGCTTAGCCGCATAATTCGAAAGATGCTTCCGTCTTTAAGAGTTGTGGCTACCTCCAGCGTTGCAGTGTCTTCCGACCCGCTGTTGTCTGCAGGGTGCCCGACCGAAGTCCACACAACGAATGATTCATGACCCTCCCGCTTCGAGACGACCCCACCACATTTCCCATCGAACTGGACGAGAGACCTGCCTTCTTCATCATGGCCTGTAACGACTCGACGCATTGGAAATTCCATAACGATCTCCGACTACTTCAGTGAGAGTTGAATGGCCGTAGTGGTTTCGACTGTGTCGCCAAACCACGCTTCAATTACCGCGGTTCGCTCACCTAGAT
>CAITIX010000144.1 GCA_903892565.1 uncultured Acidobacteriia bacterium | reverse complement strand
GCTTAGGTTATTTTTTCTTTTCGCCGCTGAGGAAATGGGTCAAGGCCGCGGGCGGAAAAACGAATAGCACAATCAGGGCGATCACAAAGAGAAACACAATGATTAGAAACGCTAACGCCACAAGATCTCCTTCACTGCTCAGTCTAATTCAGATCTCAGTCTAACTTACCAATCTAACCTATCGTCCACTGCGCGAATACCTATTAACGCCGCGAATCGACCGCATCCAAAGAATCTGCTGGCCTCCTGCTGGAAGCCGTGCAACTATTGATCACGAGCTGCATCCAACGGAGCGACGGTGCTTGCTCACGTGGCACAAACCGTCGTTGAACGAACGAGTGGATCGGATGACTGGATCGCTCATAGAGTGACTCTCTATGGGATAGGACGCATATGGACATCGTCGGTGACAGAAATTTTGTGGAAGTTCCCGGCAGCGAGAGGTACGTCCTGCCGCCGCTGTTAGTGCGCACGGCTTCTGGGGTGCGCCGCCTGGATCGCGTCATGGAAATGGCGGAGAAAATGATCGACCAGGAAGAGTTGATACCGGTTCGCCCCTTGGAGGACGAACTGGATCTAGGACGCCGTCGCTTGGATCTGGCGGTCAACCTGGTGGATCAATACCTGGGATTCGTCCAGCAATGGCAATGGGGCGAGGGGATTCTCGAATGGATCCGTCAGTGCGAGACGACGTTCGAAACACGTGCGGATTTGCGCAGCCTGCTGCGTCCGGATGTGTGGCCGCACGCCGCGCGGTCCAGCTTTGTGCGTCTGATTGAAGATAAAGCCGTGCCGACAGGGACGGTCGAGGTCGAAAAGGCCGTCGGCTTGCGGCTCACGTTCCGGCAGCCTCCGCCGTTGCGATGCTTCTCCGATCAGTTCCTGCTGTATTTGAATTCACCGCTGGCGGAATCGGCGTACAACACGTGGGCATGCATGAGTCCTGCGCCGATCAGTTCACTGCCGCCGGAACGCTTCGAGTTCCAGGTGCTCTCCACCAGTTTGGAATAGCGGGCGGAGTCGACTATTTCGTCGAGCGGCGGCGGAAAAGGAAGAGAGCGATTCCGCCCAGGCCGACCATTCCGAAAGACGCGGGCTCTGGCGTGGCGATGAAGTTGTATCCGATGGCGTCGAGCACGTTGGCCTCGGGGCTGGTAAGCGCGAAGCTAAGATCGCCGGCGACGCCGGGCGTGCCAAACGCGTTCTGAATACGCACCGTCGCGCCGTTCCAGTCGTTGTAGTCGGAGCAGTTCGTACAACCGGGCTGATTAAAGCCGGCTATGTTTGTGACGCCGCCATCGACGGAAAAATAGGCGGTGGCTCCGCTTGCGGTTGTATAACTGCGGGTGCCCGCAGACGCGTACCGGAAAAGATCTTCCACCCAAACTGCGCCGCTCGTGCTCCCCGAGTTCAGGGCCGATCCAATGCCCAAGGCCTCGTCAATTTCGTGTTCCGCAACGGCGACCAGGCTGTAATAACCCGAATTGTACGTCGTGCCGGTGTAGTTCATGATGCTGGTGTTCAGTGTGATGGTGGAGTCTGTCGTCACTCCGGGTGTGCTGAACCCCAGTGCACGTGCGTTCGCCGTCGTGAGCGAGACGGATCCATTGCCATTCACGGGGTTCGTGGAACCGCCGGGCAGGCTGGCCAGCGCGCTGACATCGGTGGCGTCGCCGGAGGAGTGCGACGTTAGCGCGCTTACGAAGCTGGCGTATGAAATCGTATTGTAGTAGGTTGAGCTTGCGCCTAAGCCGCCACCTTCCTTGAAGGTGATGTTCACGTTGATATTCGTGCTGATGATCGACTGATAAAAACTGATGGCAGTGCCGATGGCGCTCGTGATGAGCGCACTGTTGGGGTCGCTCGTAATCGTCGAGTCGTAGGCCGCTGTGATGCTGATTGCCTGGGCCGGCGCCGCAAAGGTAGCGAGCCCGACTGCGAGGATTCCCCATCCGAAAAGGCGAGTCGCAGACGGTGCAAGGCGCGTGCAAAGCACCATGGGATTCCATCGGCGGGACGTCACGCTCTCATCGTAGCAGTGGCCCATAGCTAGTCAAGACCGCGCGCTGGTACTAAGTGCATTAATTTCCCATTCCTTAAGGAACCGCGCCATTTGC
>CAITIX010000143.1 GCA_903892565.1 uncultured Acidobacteriia bacterium | reverse complement strand
CGCGACGAGGATTTGCGCGCCGATCGCCAGTACGAATTCACGCAGATCGATTTGGAAATGTCGTTCCCGCAGCAGGAAACCATCTACGATGTGATCGAGAAAATGCTGCAGGCGGTGTGCAAGAACGCCGACGTCAACATGACGCTGCCGCTGCCGCGTTTAACGCACGCCGAGGCGATGCGCTCGTACGGCATCGATAAGCCGGATCTGCGCTTGCCTCCGTTCCACTGCGTGGAAGATTTGTTCCCGCCGAATGAGCTGACGTCCGAAGGCTGGCCGCTGGTGGCCGTGATCATCCCGAAAACCGGGCAGATCAGCCGCAAAGAACGCGACGACTTGAAAGCTCTGGGACCGGAGCGCGGCGTGCGCGTGCTGGACGACATGAAGCGCCTGGAGCGCGATTTCCCGGGACCGATGGCGGAAGTCCGCAAGCGCACGGGGGCGACCGAAGAAGATCTGCTGTTCTTAGTCGCGAAGCCCATGGAAGGCGTTGCGGCCGATGCGGGAAAGAACGAACATCTGGCAAAGAATGCCGTGCTCGCGGCGGCGGGCCAGTTGCGCTTGCTTGCGGGTCACAAGTACAACGACAAGCACAAGCTGCTGGATCCGAAAGATTTCCGTTTCCTGTGGGTCACGGACTTTCCGATGTTCGAGTGGGACGACGAAGAGGGGCGCTGGAACGCGGCGCATCATCCCTTCACTTCGGTGCATGATGAGGACATCGACAAGCTCACGGGCGATCCTGCAACGTGCCGCGCGAAGTCTTACGATATTGTGCTGAACGGAACGGAGCTCGGGTCGGGCTCGATTCGTATTCATCGCCAGGACGTGCAGGCGAAAGTTTTCGCGGCGCTGGGATTGAGCGATGAAGAAGCTCGCCACAAGTTCGGATTCCTGCTGGACGCTCTGGAATACGGCGCTCCGCCGCACGGAGGCATCGCGCTGGGACTGGATCGCTTGGTGATGATCCTTGCAGGCGAGACTTCGATCCGCGACGTGATTCCCTTCCCCAAGACTGCCAAGGGAACCGATCTTATGTGCGAGGCTCCGTCCGATGTGCCGGAGAAATCGCTGCGGGATTTGGGGATTCAGATCCGCGTCAAGAAGTAAGCGCCAACAGGCGCTTATGCGTACGCCGCGCGATAGATCTCGTGCGCGGCTTCCGCGTCGAACTTACGCGGGCTAAACTTTCCGGTCCACTGCGCGGCGGCTTCGTCCGCGAGTCTGGGCAGCGCTCCTTCGGGAACGTTCGCGTCCTTCAGAGATAACGGCAAGCCCGAGCGACGGGCGAGGTCGCGCAATCGCGAGGGGATTTTCGCGTCGGCAACATCGTGCGGCAGGAACTCCTCCGACCATTCGATCACGCGGGCCAGCACGAGGGAGAGCGCGGTGCCGTGCGGGATTCCGTAATGCACGGTGAGGGGCTCGGCGCAGGCGTGCGCGGCTCCGAGCATGGCGTTCTCAGCGGCGAGTCCCGCAAAGTGCGCGGCGACGAGCATGTTGCCGCGGGCGTTCTCATCTTCCGGTTCTTTCAAGACGCGTTCGAAATTCTCATCGAGCAAGCGCCAGGCTTCGCGCGAGAAACATTCCGAAGCGGCGTTGCGGCGCGTGGAGACGAGAGTTTCAATGGCATGCGCGATGGCGTCGAAGCCCGCAGCGGCCGTCACGGCCGCCGGCTGCGTGAGAGATAATTTCGGGTCGAGAATCGCCGTGCGATAGATCATGCGCGAATCGCCGATGGATCGGCGCGTTCTCGTAGCATCGTCCACCAGTGTGGCGTGCGTCTGCGATTCCGCGCCGGGACCAGCGGTGGTGGGGATCGCGAGCATGGGATGCAAGGGCTGCTTGGCTTTGCCGTAGCCCCAGTAGTCGGCGATCTTGCCGCCGCTGGTGAGAAGGAGATTGATGGCTTTGGCGCAATCGAGCGAGCTGCCGCCGCCGAGTCCGACGATCAGGTCGACATTAAACGTCGATGCGTAGTGCGCGCCCGCTTCGGCATTGGCCGCGGTCGGGTTGGTGGCGAAATCGTGGAAGGCGAACACTTCCATGCGGCGGGCCTTGAGCGAGCGCACGGCCTCCTGCGCGTAACGCGCCTGGACCATGCCTTGATCGGCGACCAGCAGGCAGCGCGTGCCGCCGAGCTCGCGGGCGATTTCGCCGAGACGCGAGAATTCTCCGGAACCAAAGATGATGCGAGTGCGGGGACGAAAATCGAAAGGATTCATGGGCCTCTTAATAGTTTAGGCGCGCGGAATTAGGAGTCACGCACGACTGCCTCCGCGCGCAGCAGGGATCTGATCGCGTCAACGCACAGAACGGCGACGTGTTTGGACGCCGGCTCCAACCCGCCGACGGCTTCTTCGATGACCGACACGGTCATCATTTCCATTTCACGACGCGACTTTCCGGTCATCCACTCGGCGAGTGCTTCGCTGGCGGCGATGGCCGCAGTGCAACCCCGGGTGAGGAATCGCGCTTCCTCCACGATGTCGCCCGCAAACAGCGCCGTGAGCCGCAGCATGTCACCGCAAGCCGGATTGGTGACGTCGACTCGCACGGCCGGCGGGCCAAGTTCGCCAGCATGGACGGGATTCCGGAAATAGCCGAGCAGTCGCTCGCTGTGCATTCGTATTCCGATTATCGCTGAATAGGCGAAACTGGGAAAGTGGCACCGGAAGAAAAAACAAAAGTAGTGGAAGTTGTTGCGGCCGTAATCGAACGCGACGGCCGGATTTTGATCGGGCAAAGAAAGCCCGGTGGACGTCATGCGCTGCAGTGGGAGTTTCCGGGAGGCAAGGTGGAGCCGGGCGAAGAGCCGCGCGCGGCGTTGGCACGGGAGCTGCGCGAGGAGCTCGGGATTGAGGCGGTGATCGGGCCGCAGATCGATGCGTACGACTTTTTATATCAGCCGGGATCCATCACGCGACTGATGTTCTTCCACGTCACGGACTTCAAAGGCGACGTCGTGAATCTGGATTTTCATGCGCTCGCATGGGAGCCACGTGAGAATCTTCCGGCGTATGATTTTTTGGAAGGCGATGTGGAGTTTGTGAAACGGCTGGCGGGAGCGGAGTAACGGCTCTCGAAGGTGAATGGAACTGGAAGTGTATCCCCGCCCTTACGGGACGGGGTTCTACCTGCGGCGTGAGCCTCGGGATGAACGAGTGGGCTGTCGCAAATCATTCTGTCCGCTCCCTGACGGTCGCGGTTCGGTGCTGAACACTGTCCTTTTGGCAAAACTGGCACGGAACCCCGACTGAAAAGGAAGGGACACGGCGGCGACGTCGTAAAGATTTTATCGCGAATGGCCGCTCGTTAGAGCGCTGCTCGGGAACCGGCGGGACGCGCAGTGAGGAACGTGAGGAATTCCTGCGTGTCCGTCGTCATGCCTTTTTCGAACGTGGCGACCACGTTGCCATCGGGATCCATCAACGCGTAATACGGAATGGCAACGGTCTTGAACTTGTCGTCCTGCAGTTTTTGATTCTCTTCGGATTCCTTGTCCGTGCCGTCGGTGTAGAGTTCCACCATCACCAGCGATTTCGTGGCCTGGGCGATAGGCGCGCGCGGGAACATGTTCGCCCTCATCCAATGGCAATTGGTGCAGGCGTAGCCGGTGAACGTCACGAGCACGAGCTTGTTTTCTGTGCGTGCCTGATCGAGCGCCTGCCGGTACTGATTCTTCAACCAGACACCTGTATTTTCGGCGGACAACGTACCGTGTCCGCCTAAATTGAGCAGTGACGCGGAGGGTGCCGGCACGTACGCGTCGATTTGGCCGAGCGAAGCTCCGAACATTCCGGGCAGCAGGCTGCACGCCCCGGCGAGGAAAAAACTGCCGACCATCAGCCGGCCGATGCGCAGGGGTTCGCTGGCCTCAATACCTTCCAGGCGCAAGAGGCCGAGCAAATACAAGCCCGCAAGCGAGAACATCACAAACCAAATGGAAAGGAAGCGTTCGCGCGTGATCCAACCCAGCTGCAGCACTTGATCGACGTTGCTCAGATACTTGATCATCGCGGCGATGAGGACGAAGCCCATGACGACTTTCACGCGCGCGAGCCATCCTCCGCTGCGCGGCAGCTTTTTCAAGTACGAAGGGAACGCGGCGAGCAAGAAGAACGGCGACGCGAGGCCGATGGCAAAGGCCAGCATCCCAAACATGGGCGCGAGTCCTTTGGATTGCACGGCGGCGACGAGTAGGCTCCCCATGAAAGGGCCAATGCACGCGAACGAGGTCAGAGCGAAGGTCAGGCCCATGAGCAGCGTGCCGAGGTATCCGCCATGGCGCGATGCGGAATCGAGCTTCGTCAACAGGCCCGAAGGCAGGGAGATTTCGAAAGCTCCCAGCAAGCTGAGCGCGAAGGTGCCGAAGACCAGCGCGATAAATCCATTGACCCACGGATTCGCGCCGAGCTGGTTGACTCCGAACGGTCCAACCGCTGCGGTGACGCCCAAGCCGAGCGCGCAGAATAATACGACAATGCCCAGCGAAAATACGAGGGCTTGGGTTAGTCCTTTGTGATGCGGCCCGCCGCTTTGCCCGTTGTTTTGATTAATGAAGAACGAGACCGTGATGGGGATCATCGGGAACACGCAAGGCGTGAAGATCGACGCGAGGCCGAGGCCGAAAGCGGTTAAGAGGAACACTCCGGTTCCGGCGCTGTCGATGGGTAGTGCAGGAGTCGAGGAAAGCGGTGCATTCGCGGGAGCAGCAGAGCCTGGCGCGGGGCTTTGCGTGGCACTATCCGCAGCAGGCGCGGCAGCTGAAGGAGTTGCGTTCGCGGCACCCGCGGCCAGCAGGGTCTCCGCCGCTTTTACTTCGGCGTAACCACTGGGAGCTTGAAACGCAACGGGAACGGCAGCAGCAGAGTCCACATTGAGATTGAATACGGCAGACTTGCGGCGAGGCGGAAGGCACTGGCGATCTGTACACGCCTGATAACGAACCTGGGCGGTGATTTCCGTGGCGCCGGTCTTCGCGTCCTTGGCCAAGGTTGCGACCAGAGGGAAATCGACGTCCTTCTCAAACGTCTCCGTGTCGATTTTGAAGTTGGGATCGAACTTGCGCACGGGCGCAGGCTGGTAGAACTTCACAGAAGCCAGCGCGGGAGTTTCGGTCAGACCGGCCGTGGTCTGAATGGGTCCGCCTTTGGGCGTCGTTAAGGAGTAAAGATGCCAACCGGACTGCAGCGTGGCTTTGAGATGGAGTGGAACGGAGGAACCGGCGGGCGCGCGTTGGACATCGGAAGAGAGCGTCCACTGTATGGGATCGAGCCGCTGGGCGAAGGCCGACACTGCGAGCAACACAGACGTGACTGCGATCAGCATTGCGATGCGCTTCATGGCCTCTGCGCTCCTTCCGGCTCGCGTCCTCTTTAGGATGCGGCTTCTATGTTTACGGCTACGGGCGCCGTACGCGATAACTCTTCTTCTATTTTCTCATTTGTTTTGCCGCTGGCGAACTCGGCCGCCACACGGATGGCGTTCTTGATGGCGTTGGCATTGGAGCGTCCGTGGCAAATGATGGTAACGCCCTTCACGCCGAGCAGCGGCGCGCCGCCGTATTCGGAATAATCGACACGCTTGCGGAAATCAACGTAGGCCTCGCGAGAGAGCACATAACCAAGCTTGCGCGTGACGGTGGCCGCGAGCGATTCCTGCAGCATCTTCTTGATCATGTCGGCGAGCCCTTCGCTCACCTTCAACGCGACATTGCCGATGAAGCCGTCACAGACGATCACGTCCACGGTGCCTGCGAACAGATCGCGCCCTTCCACATTGCCGACGAAATGCAGCGGCAGCGCTTTCAAAAGCGGCGTGGCCGCGCGTGTGAGTTCATTGCCCTTGTGTTCTTCCTCGCCGATGGAAAGCAATCCAACCTTGGGCTTGCGCGTGTGGAAGATCACGCGAGAATAGACTTCGCCCATGACGGCGAATTGCGCCAGCATATCGGCCGTGCAATCGACGTTCGCACCGACGTCCAGAACAATGACGGGTTTACCGGTGTAGGTGGGGAACGCGGACGCGAGCGCGGGGCGCTTGACGCCGCGCACCATGCCCTGGATCATCTTGGCGGTGGCCATGACCGCGCCCGTGTTGCCCGCGGACACCACGCCCTGCGCGATGCCATCGCGCACCAGGCGCAACGCCACGTGGACGGACGAATCCTTTTTGCCGCGCACGGCCTTGGCCGCGGCGTCCTCCATGGTGATGACTTCGGCGGCGTGCTGAACGGTGATCGGGAGTTCGGCAGCTTCGGGATACTTCGCCAGTTCGCGACGAACCACGTCCTCCTGACCCACCAGGATGACGTTGACTTGCAGTTCCGCCGCGGCCTGGATTGCTCCTTCGACTTCGGACTGGGGGGCGTGATCGCCGCCCATGGCGTCCACCGCGATGGTCAGCATAGAGGAAAAGATGTTACTCTGCCGCTACCTCAACCACTTCTCTGCCCTTGTACTTGCCGCAGCGCGGGCACACACGGTGCGGGAGCTTGGCTTCGTGACAATTCGGGCATTCGGACAGGATCGACCGGCGCAGCGAATCGTGGGTACGGCGCGCCGAAGTGCGTCGCTTGGAATGTCGTCGTTTAGGATTTGGCATCGTTTCTTCTCACTGGCGAACGCCGGGCGCGCGCCGAAATTTTGTACTGCTATTGAAGCTCTTGGAGCGCCGCCCACCAGTCGTCGGTAATCGACTTCTGGCACTGGCACTCGTTCTGATTGCGGTTCTTCCCGCAAGCCGGGCAAATTCCCTTGCAATCTTCTCGACAAACACGCTGCATCGGCAGCGCGAGTAAAACCTGTTCGCGGAACACATCGTTGAGTTCCAGGGCATTACCCTCGTAAAACCCGACTTCCGCTTCCTCGGGATCAACCTCTTTTTCGTCGCCGAAATCGGTTTCAGAAGCAGGCCGATAGTTCAGCACGAAATCGGATTCGATGGGAAACCGGGCCGCTTCCAAACAGCGGGCACACTCGGCTTCCGTTTGCACACTCAGATGACCGCTCACCCGGATTTCGCCGAGTCCGCCCATCTCTAACTCCGCCTTACCGGTAGCCTTTAAAGGCCCAATCTGGCGAAGCTCTTCATCGAAGAAATCAATTTCCCCAGGAGGAACTTCTACATCAAACTGAGCTGCGCGGACTTCCAGATTCCGAACTTGAATCAACACGGCGCACCTCTGACTTCACGCAACGTCCAAAGCAAAAACATGACCCCAAACAGACTGGGGCCAGATGTAAGTATAACAAGAGAGAGGGCAGTTTGTCGCGCGATACTATTTGCTTGTTCGGGAGGGAGGCTAACTAGGTTGCAGGTGTCCTGTGGCGAATCGCATTTCCAGGGCCGAGGCTGATCTCGTCTCCGGCCTCCGTCACGATCACCCAAGCAATCCCTTGGACCGAATTCGCGGGAAAGCACGTGATTACTCGTCCGTCGTCGAAGAAAAAACGGGTGTCGCCGCCTGGATGATCGACTTCCATCGAATCGAGCCGACATCCCCTCAAGGTTGGCAGCACGGAAAGTACCTTGGTGGTGGAGTCCGAACTACTCACTAGGATCCTGCCCTGCTCCTGGAGGCGCATTCCAGCATTTCGGATGTTGAACCACAGGGAACCGACCCTCTGAACTTTGCCACTCTTCTGGTCGCCGTCGAGCGGACGAGAAAAATCCAGGCAAAACTCATCCAAATCTTCGGGCGAGTATCCCTCTTCGAAGCGATGTTGGATATTCACTCTGACGCGCCAAACCCATGAATCCCACAACACCTTAGATAGGTCCCGCAGACTATCAGCGTCATTCCGCGTCATCAGCGCTTGTCTCCGGAAGGGTGGTCAATATATCGCCGGTGGCAACCGGTTTCGCGAGTAGGGGGCCGACCATTTTGAATTCACCGGCACCTTTCCTGAAGCTCCATCGTGCATCTTCTTCGGACGTCAAGACGAAAGTCTTTAACACGACACCGCCTGCGAATCTTAAGATTGAATCGCCTGTCGTGCCGCAGATTTCCGCCGAAACAAATGAGCGGCCATTGATCTCATTGATGGCCGCCTCCATCATTGGGCGCTCATCCTCAGATCCGGCCAGGACGCGATCCCCATGTTCGATACGCCAAAGAATCTCGCCACACTGCAGGCTATACTCTCCCGACTTGTGCTTTTTCAGGTCCTCCGGAGCAACCCTGTCCCCAAATTCAAGGAACAACACGGAACCATATCCGAGCCAGCAGCCTTTTGCTACTTGACCGACTAACTCGGCAAAGGGATCGGAACCTTGTTCTGAGTTTGTTTCTTTCGTCATTCCCACGCGGCTTCGCCAGAGAAACGCTATAAATTCTTGAGGCGCGGATAGAGCCGCTCGGCGTTCTCGCGATTCATCGCCCGTTGGATCTCGGCCGAGAGCCCGTTCTCAGGGAGATGATCGACCGTGGATTCCATCGGTTCGGCAGGATAATCCGTGCCGAACAGGTACTGCGTCGGCGGCGCGAGCTTCATCATGGCGGCCAAGGGGAACGTGTAGGCCGCATGCGCGCATTCGTAGTACAGCTTGCGGAGCTCGTAGAACACGCCCTTGGGGATCTTCGCGTTGATGCCGTCGGAGTTGGTTTTCGGCGTGCCGAAGTTGGAGGTCTGCGCGCCGGGGACGCGATCCTTAATACGCCCCGCGAGCATCGGCACAGCAGCGCCGGAGTGATTGACGATCACCTTCATATCCGGGCACGCGGACAGCGTTCCGTTGTAGAGCATGCTGGTGATGCAGCGTGTGGAGTCGAAATCGTATTCCACGACCGACTCCGGTATTCCCGGCATCAGCGTCTTGCAACATTTATTCACGTAAGGATGAATAAAGACAGATGCCTTGCGCCGGTGGATCTCCTGGAAGATGGGCAGGTACTGCGGATCGCCCGGCCATTTGTCGCCGGTGCTGCTGCCGATCTGGAAGCCGTCGGCCTTCAGCGTATCGAGCGAGTACTCGATTTCCTTGAGCGCGGCATCTGTGTCGTTCATCGGCAGGGCCGCGAACAGGCCAATGCGCTTGGGATATTTCACCGTAAGATTCGCGCCGAATTCGTTGCTGCGGCGCGCGGCGTCGTTACCCTTCTGCGTGCCGTCGTAGGCTACGGCTGAGGCACCGGGATTCGACATCATAGCGAACGCGATGCCGTATTTATCCATCATTTCGAAGGATTTTTCGGGCGTCCACCATTGCAGGCCGGCGTTGCCATTTACGGGGGGCTGGAAGTGATGATGCACATCCACACGCCGGGGATTGGCCTGGGCGGAAAGATTTTCGCCGAGCAATCCGGCAACGCCCGCGGCGGCGAACCATTGAAATAGCTCGCGGCGCGTTGGAAATAGCTCGCGGCGCGTTGGAAATAGCTCGCGGCGCGTTGGAAATAGCTCGCGGCGCGTTGGAAACAGCTCGCGGCGCGTGGGCGTGTGGCGATGATTGTGTTTACTATGGCTGTGCTTGCTTGTGAAATCCATGGGGTGCTGATCCTCTCTCGCTACGCGCCTCTCGATACGCGTGGGCCGTTTCGCGCTTCGGCAATTTTATTGGAGCGACTCCAAGGTGTCAACCATACAGGTCATTTAAAAAAAGAAAAAAGCGGCCCTTGCGAGCCGCTTTTGTTCGTGCGTGAGAGGACAGCGCGGATGCGCTTCGGCTTAGAAGCCGATGCGGATTCCGAACTGGATCTGACGCGTGGTGCCGATGATGTTATTGATCTTGCCCGCCGTCGGATTGCGCGTACCGATGCTTCCGTCCGGCTGGACAACGCCATTCTGGAAGATGTTGCCATTCGGCTGGCCCCAGTTGGGATGATTGGCAATGTCGAACAGCTCGGCGCGGAACTGCACGTTGAACACTTCCGAAATTTTGCGGATCGGAGTGTTCTTCAGGAAAGCCACGTCGGCATTGACCAAGCCCGGCCCGCTGAGCGTCGTGCGGCCGAGGTTTCCGGCGGTTCCGACGGGCTCCAGGAGGAACGCGGTGGGATCGTAATACTTGTTCGGTCCTCCGAGAACCGGATTGCCGCTCGCTCCGGGGGCGAGATTGGGGCGAATGCCGGCTCCACCACCCAGACCGGAGCGGTCGAAGCCCACGAGGAGCGATAGCGGAGCGCCTGTGGCGCGACTGATCAAGCCCGTCATGCGCCATCCGCCGAGCAGCAACCCTTTGCCCGGCAGTTCGTAGACGCCGCTGAGGCGCAGCGCTTGCGTACGGTCGAACGTAGAACGCCCGTAGTCTACGGCGGCGTTGTAAGGATTCGTCATGTTCTGTGGAGCAGACGGGCCGCCTTCCGCGCCCTGGCCCGCGGAACCGTTATCCAAGGACTTGGAGTAGGTGTAGGAAATCTGCGACTGCCAGCGCTTGGCGAAACGGCGGTTCAAGCTCACGATCAAACCGTTGTAGTTGGAATTGCCGACGGTGTTGCGCAGGCTGATTCCCGCCAGGCCCGCGTTGTATTTCGGATTCGGCGTGGTGGTGCCGTTCGGACCGGCAGTTCCCCAAAGTCCATTGATTAACTGCGGTGTGTTGTAGTCGCGCGTCAACAGGAGGTGTTCGCCGTGAGAACCGGTGTAACCCACCGTGAGAATCATTCCCTGAATGAGCTCGCGTTGAATGTTCAGGTTGAACTGAATGTCGGTCGGCGTGTGGGCCGCACCGTAATACATGCCCTGCGCTTCCGACGGCAGCGGAGCGGCAACACCGTTCCCGCCATAGGGATTCGGGAACGTCGGATTCACGCCGGTCGCGCTGGCGAACGGAGTCACCAGCCAATAGGCGGGAAGCACATCCTTAGCCGAGAGCGTGTTATAGAACATTCCAAAGCCGCCGCGAATGGAGGTCTTGTGATTGGAAAACGGATCGTAAGCAAAGCCCACGCGGGGCGCGAAATTCTTGTTTGAGATATTGCTCGCAAATTCGGTGGGCACGCTGACAAAGTTGGTATCGACCACGATGCCGTTGGTGACGTTGGTGAAGTTGTGCAGCCGGTTCAAGCGTTCGGTGGGATTAGACGCCCACTCATAACGCAAGCCCAGGTTCAAGGTCAGCTTGCGATTCACTTTCCACTCGTCTTGCACGTAGGGAGTAAAGGTCCACGTGCGGAGGTCGCGGACCGCATCCGTTTGGCCTTGCAGCGGAATGGTCACGGCGGTGGGCGCGGCACTCAAGAAACTCAGGAGGCTGGGAAACGTATACTGGCCGCCGAGCTGTCCGGGACTGCTGGTGTTGTCCAGGATGCGCTCCAAGGCCACGCCAATGCGGATACTGTGACCGCCCTTGGTGAGGATCATGTCGTCGGATGCAATAAAGTGATTCGGGATCAGGTAATAAGGCATCTGCATGGAGGTGCCGATGGTTGTTCCGTTGACGGCGACGCGTCCGTTGGGCTGGCCGGGGACGAACACAAGAGCCGACACCTGGGGCGAGGCCTGCGCGGCGGTTTCGGTAGGCCGCGAGAAGTTGATGCGCGCCAAGTTTACGAGAGTCGGAGAGAAAATGTGCCGCTCTTCGATGGTTGCAAAATTATTCGCCGTGTTGTCCTGTTCGAGGAACAGAGGAATGGACGATCCGTTCAAGGGTGTGGTGTAGGTGGCGTAGTCGCGGATGTAACGAACGAAGATGGAATCCTTCGACGACATGTTGTAGTCGCCGCGCGCCAACAGGTAATCTTCGTGCGAAATGTTATTTCCCACGAAGGTCGCGTTGCCGGATCCACTGGGCGACGCGGGGACCACAGGGAACAACGCCATGATCTGGTTGACGGCCGCAGCAGCAACGGGATCCTTCGAGGCTACCGGTGCGAGTGTTTGGCCCGGCTGGGTGCAGGCGTACGGCGTTCCATTCACCAGGGAACACGGCAACAGGCCATTGTGCGCGTTGGCGTCCGGCAAATTGGTGGCCAGGGAGGATTGTCCCTGCAACGCTCGAAGGCCTTCGTAGTTTACGAAGAAGAACGCTTTGTCCTTAATGACGGGGCCGCCGAGGCTGGCGCCATATTGATTGCGGCGAAATTCGGGGGCGCTCGCTGTGGTGTTCCCGGGCAGAATGTTGGTATCGAACGGACTGCGCGCGTCCAGCGCACTGTTGCGCAAAAATTCAAACAGCGAGCCGTGGAACGAATTCGTGCCGGATTTGCTGGCGGCATTGATGGCGCCGCCGCTGCCTCCGAACTGCGCACTATATGTATTGGTCAGCGCCTGGAATTCGCCGATGGCTTCGATGCCGAGCGAAGCTCCCGTGGCTCCGGAACCCGTGGCGTGGCCCCAGAACGAAAGCAAGTTCTGGTTATCGACGACAAACGATTGGCCCAGGGGACGCGAACCCGCGATGGAGTAGTTATCCTGGCGGCCGTAGAATCCACCGCCGGAAGCGGGGATCGTGACGACGCCGGGGGCTAGCGTTAGGAGTTGCTCGAAGTTACGGCCGTTGAGTGGGAGATCGGTCATCTGCGTCGGCTCCACCAAAGTCGCGACAGCGGAGGATGAAGTATCCACCTGCGAAGCTTGCGCTTCGACGGTCACCGTCTGCTGCGATTGGCCGACGGGAAGCGCGAAATCGATAATGGCTTCGCCGCCGACCGTCACCGTG
>CAITIX010000142.1 GCA_903892565.1 uncultured Acidobacteriia bacterium | reverse complement strand
GTCCCTCAGTATTCGCCGCACCCTCCCGGTTAAGCCGGGAGATTTCACGACAAACTTAAAGAACCGCCTACACACCCTTTACGCCCAGTAACTCCGAACAACGCTCGCTGCCTACGTATTACCGCGGCTGCTGGCACGTAGTTAGCCGCAGCTGCTTATGCAGGTACCGTCATTGTTTCGTCCCGGAGAAAAGACCTTTACATCCCGAAGGACTTCATCAGTCACGCGGCGTCGCTCCTTCAGGCTTTCGCCCATTGAGAAAAATTCTCGACTGCTGCCACCCGTAGGTGTCTGGACCGTGTCTCAGTTCCAGTGTGACTGGTCGTCCTCTCAGACCAGCTACCCGTCTTCGCCTTGGTGGGCCGTTACCCCGCCAACTAGCTAATCAGCCGCGGACTCCTCTTTCAGCGCATTGCTGCTTTCCTCTCTCGAGATTATGCGGTATTGTCTCCGGTTTCCCAGAGGTATTCCCCACTAAAAGGTAGATGATCCACGTGTTACTCACCCGTGCGCCACTTTACTCAGGATTGCTCCCTTTCTCGTGCGACTTGCATGTGTTAAGCGCGCCGCCAGCGTTGATTCTGAGCCGGGATCAAACTCTCGTTTGAACCGTTTGATGAGACCGGACGAATCCGATCCATCGATGTTTTTGAGTCGCTTCAGTTAATTAACTCAGATAAACTGACGAACTTCTGCTTGGCAAAGACATTCGACTTTTTGCAAAGCCGAAACATTCTTTGTTTCGCGTCCAACCAGATTTTCAAAGATCTGCGCAGTGAGCAGAAGCGATCTTGCGAAAGCTCTACGCTGCCGGCCTCGAAAGCCGTTCGGATACGATCAGTGCCGCATTGCAGCACATAATCACATCCAGAATTCAATTTGGGATGCTGAAAGATCTTCTTCAGCTGGTGGCTATCGGGACTTCAGAAGTTCTCTTGCGAGAACCAAACCGCGTCTTGCTGCCTACCCACACCCTACGCCGACAAAAGTACTATCAAGCGTACATCGTCTACACTATCACGCCGAGGACCATTTTGCAAGAGGAGAGAAGATTTTATTCCTTTAACCTTTCGATTGAAGGTTTAAACCGCCTCGACCACTCTTGCAACCTTGGCCTTCTTCGCCCGGGAGGGCTTGTCGAAGGACTCGGTTGCGGCGACGACAAGAACAGATTAGCAAGCCCAGGTACTGAGCGCAAGCGATTTTGAAAAATAATTTAAAGAAAAGGGCTGCAAGCCTGAAATGTTCCATTTATCTTACAGTTACAAGGGAGTAACGAGATGCCAGCAGATCCCTCGTCGCTTACACTCGCTCGGGATGACCGAGTTATGCGGTACACAACCTGCGTTGAGGGCGTCCTCGCCTGTGACTGTGCCCACAAGCGCCGGTCATCCCGAATCGCCGTAGGGGTGAGGGATCTGCTTTTCAACGAACAACGCGTGCGGGGCTGGACCGCTCCCTGTGGTCGCGGCTCGGGTCCGATGTGATGACATCCGCAGGCGTTGTTCCATGCGGGGCATTCTGACTCCTGTTTCCTGGATTCTTCCCCTGATACGATATCCCCATGCTGCCTCGGCTGGAGACTGCTCGACTGGAGCTGCGTCCGCTCGCGCTTGAGGATGCGCCGCAAATACAGCAACTGTTCCCACGCCAGGTGACCGTCGATTATCTGGCGCTGCGCGTGCCTTGGCCGTATCCCGAGGACGGAGCGCTCACGTTCATCCGCGATCATGCCCTGCCCGGCATGGAACGCGGCGAGCAATGGCACTGGACATTGCGATTAAAGACGACGCGACTAAAAGCGCAACCCGCGCAAATCATCGGCCTTATTTCGCTCCGGAAAGGCGACGAAAATAATCGCGGATTTTGGATCGCTACACCATGGCAGCGCCAGGGGCTCATGACCGAAGCCGCCGATGTGGTTACCGACTATTGGTTCGATGTACTGGAGTTCCCGAAGATGCGGATCCCCAAGGCCGCGCCGAACTTGGCGTCGCGCAGGATTTCCGAACGCCAAGGGATGAGGATAGTCGGAATAGAGGAACGCGACTACATCGGAGGCCGTTTCCCGACCGAAATATGGGAGATCACGGCGGACGAATGGAAATCACGTCGGACGAATGACAGGGCGCCGATAGCGTAAGATCGTACTCATGACTACGGCACCGGCAGAAGTGAAATTTCACACTTCGGGCATCGTACGCCTGACAAAACCACAGCTGATTGGCACGCTCATGGGGCTGATGCTGACGATGTTACTCGCGGCGCTCGATCAAACGATTGTCGGCACGGCCGAGCCGCGCATTATTGCGAGCCTTTCGGGATTCAACCGCTATCCGTGGGTCGCGACGACGTATATGTTGTGCTCGACGATGTCGATCCCCATCGGTGCGCGGCTGTCGGATCTCTACGGGCGCAAGTGGTTCTTCATGGGAGGCGCGGCGCTGTTCGTGTTCGCCTCGGGCTTGTGCGGGGCGGCGGGCAACTTGAACTTCACGGGCATGGACGGCATGAATCAGCTGATCGTCTTCCGCGGATTGCAAGGCATTGGCGCGGGCGTGATCATGGCGCTGGTGTTTACGATCGTCGCCGATATATTCGCTCCGGCAGAGCGCGGCCGCTATCAGGGATTCTTTTCCGGTGTGTGGGGATGCGCGGCGATCTTCGGACCCACGCTCGGGGGCTGGCTCACGGATCACGTCTCCTGGCGCGCCACGTTCTATGTGAATCTGCCCGTGGGCTTAGTCGCATTGGGCGTCACGTATTTCCTGTTCCCCGATATTCACGTCAACAAAGGCAAGAAGGTCTTGGATTGGCTGGGCATCTTCACGCTAACGCTATCGATTGTGCCGCTGCTGTTGGCACTCACGTGGGTGACGGAATTCGGATGGGCGTCGGGACGCGTGGAAGGGCTACTGGCGTGGAGCATCGCGATGCTGGGCATCTTTCTCTACGTAGAAACGAAAGCCGTGGAGCCGATCATCCCGCTGACGCTCTTTCACGAGCCGGTGATTGCCACGTGTTCGGTGTGCATTTTCATTCTCGGCATGGGGATGTTCGGAGTGATCATCTATTTCCCGCTGTTCATGCAAGGCGTGTTGAACGTATCGGCCACGGAATCAGGCACGCTGCTTACGCCGATGATGCTCGGCACGGTGTTCGGAACATTTTTCGGTGGACAAGCGACGTACCGCCTGAAGGGCTACAAACTGCCGGGGCTGGTGGGTTCCGTGCTGGTGGTTTTGGGGATGATGGGCTTCGCGCAGATGACGCCTGAAACATCCCACGCGCATCTGGTCTTCGGACTGGTGCTTTCGGGATTCGGCATGGGACTGCTAATGCCGACCTATACCGTGGCCGTGCAGAATGTAGCGCCGCGTCACCAAATGGGAGCGGCCACCGCATCCACTACGTTTTTCCGCTCCATCGGCAGCACGGTGGGCGTCGCGGTATTCGGCAGCATTCTGCTGACGAACTATCATCACGATTTCGCACAGGCCTCGCCTGCGGGATTGACGAAAGAAGAGCTCGGGTTCTTTTCGAATCCTTTGATGCTGGCGCAAATCCGTCCGCAAATGGAAGCCGCTTTTGCGCGTCACGCCGATGGCATGGCGCTGATGGAGAAGCTGATGGCGAGCGTTCGGTTGGGATTGATCCACGGATTACATCAGATTTTTCTCACCAGCGCGATTCTGATGATGATCGGACTGGTCCTCAACGTATTTCTCAAGAGCGTGCCGCTGCGCTCATCACATGAAGCACCGCCCACCATGGAACCTCCTGCGCACTAACGCCAGACTTACCGGCTGCGTAGCAGAGAAAGCGTTATCCTCTATCCGCTCCCTGACGGTCGGGTTCGGTGCCAAACACTGACGGAAATAGGCGCCCTTCGCAAAAGCCAGCACCGAACCCCGACGGTAAAGGAGGGGAGATGCGAGCGACCGCGCTGCGCCAACCTGCTCTCAACTTCCCTGCCCTCGACGATAAGGCAACTATCGGGCCGGCCACGGGACACACTGCACTCCCTGGGTTCGCGCTCCTCAAACACAACCATGTTTTCAATCATCGGGATTGTAGTGGTACTCGGAGCCGTCGCGGGCGGCTATACGATGGAGCACGGCAACTTCAAGGTGCTGGTGCAACCGGCGGAATTAGTAATTATCGGCGGTGCCGCGCTGGGCACTCTATTGATCGCAAATCCGCTGCCGGTGGTCATCCAGATTTTTAAAGGGCTGCTGGGAATTATCAAAGGCAGCCCTTACAACAAAGCCGGCTATCTGGAAACGCTCAAGATGCTGAACGATCTGTTCATGGTGGCGCGCAAGAACGGCATGGTGAAACTGGAAGAGGATATCGAGAATCCGGAAAAGAGCCAGGTGTTTTCGAAATATCCGAAGTTTCTGGCGAATCATCACGCCGTGCATTTCGTCTGCGACACGCTGCGCATGGCAATTTCCGGCGGCGTTCCCGCGTTCGACCTGGATCAAATGATGGAGATGGACATGGAAGTTCATCATCACGAGCTCTCCGTACCCGTCGCTGCGCTGAACACGGTGGGCGATGCACTGCCCGGGTTGGGCATCGTCGCCGCCGTGCTCGGCGTTGTGATTACCATGGGTTCGCTCGGCGGGCCTCCGGAAGAAATCGGACACAAAGTCGCGGCGGCGCTGGTGGGAACCTTCCTGGGAATTTTGCTGTGCTACGGATTCCTGGGGCCGCTCGCAAGCTTCATGACGAAACTGAACGATGCCGAGGGCGACTACTTCCGGTGTTTACGCCAAGGCGTAATCGCATTCGTGAAGGGATCGGCTCCGGCACTCGCGATTGAGTTCGCGCGGCGCGGTATTCCGGGCGAAGTTCGTCCCTCGTTCAAAGAAACGGAAGCGGCGTGTAAGGGCGGCGGCGCGGCGGCACCGCCGGCATAGCGCGATACCGGGAACGCGAGACCTTCCATGCGCACACAACTTCCATGAGTACACAGCAGGGCCCGCCAATCATCATCATCAAGAAGAAGGGCGGCCATGGCGGCCATCACGGAGGGGCATGGAAAGTCGCCTACGCGGACTTCGTGACGGCAATGATGGCGCTATTCATCGTGCTGTGGCTGCTGAATTCCAGCGTGCAGGTGCGCAAGGCCGTTAGTTCGTATTTTCAGGATCCTTCTGGTAGCGGCAATCTTTCGGGAAGCGCCAGCGCCGGAACCGGAGAATCCGTTTCCGTGGGCCTGAGCGACATGGAAAAGTTAAAGGACAAGCTCGAGCAGGCGGTCAAGAAAAAACCCGAATTCGAAAAGCTGAAAGACTACGTGCAACTGAGCGTGACCGGAGAAGGATTGCGCGTGGAGCTGCTGGAAAGCGAAAAGGGCATCTTCTTTAGCTCCGGAAGTCCGAGCCCGAGCGATGAAGGGGAAGCCCTGATTGGCAAGCTCGCAGATCAACTGGTGCAACTGCCAAATCAATTGCTTATCGAGGGCCACACGGATGCGAAGCCCTTCGGTAAACGCAAGGAATACACCAATTGGGAGCTTTCGGTCGATCGTGCGAACGCGGCGCGGCGCATTATTGAGGCGCATGGCGCGCGAGCAAATCAGATTGTGCAAGTGCGCGGCTTTGCCGACCAGTCTCTGCGCAAGCCAGATGATCCGGAAGACGCGTCGAATCGCCGGGTGTCGGTGATCGTGCGCTATCAAAACGCCGTGACCCCAGAGGCTCCCGAGGAAGCGGCCGAGGCCGCGAAAGGCAACGAAGCGGCAGCGAAAGCGGAAAAGGGTAGGCCGCCTTCCAAAGAGAACGCGAAAGAAGCGCCAAAGGAACCGGCCAAGATCCCGAGTAAGCCTGCGGAGAAAGCCACAGAGAAGTCCGCGCCGACAGAGAAGGCAGCCAAGCGCTAGCCGCGGCCGATGAACGGCATCTTCGTCGCCATTACGGTCATAAACTGCACGTTGGCATCGAGCGGCAAGCTCGCCATATAGACGACGGCGTCCGCCACTGGCTTGAGGTCCATGCGCGCTTCCTGACGAACCGATCCATCCGGCTGCAGGATTCCTGCGCCCATGCGGGCTGTCCCTTGCGTAATCGCGTTGCCGATGTCGATTTGCCCGCACGCGATATCGAACTCACGCCCGTCGAGCGACAAACTTTTCGTCAGCCCCAGCACGGCATGTTTCGTCGATGTGTAGGGTGCCGAATGCGGACGCGGCGCGTGGGCCGCAATCGAGCCGTTATTGATAATGCGACCTCCGTGCGGACTTTGCGACTTCATCAGCTTGAACGCTTCCTGCGCGCACAGAAAAACACCCGTAAGATTGACCGCAACAACCTCGCTCCACTGCTCATAGGTCAATTCGTCGAACTTGGCGGCTGCGCCAAATACTCCGGCATTATTGAAAAGCACGTCGAGCCGTCCGAAGACTTGCTGAATCCGGGCAAACAACGCGCGCACGGAAGCCGGATCACGAACATCCGTCGGCACACACAGCATGGGCGTCCCGTCCACGCCGAGCGCTGCGGTTGCGCTGAGTTCCGCTGCGCGGCGTCCGGCAATCGCCACGCTGTAACCGGCTTCCTGCAACGCTAATGCCGCGGCGCGCCCGATTCCGGAGCCTCCACCGGTGACAAGCGCGTATTTTTCGGGGCCGTATTTTTGTGAAGTGGTCACGTTGCCATTGTGCCTGAGAAATTAGCTCGTCGGAAGACCTGAAAAGAATGACGGCAAGGACGAGACAGAATCCAGCACAACATCCGGGATTACCGTGCCTTGCAAATCCGCCGGACGAAACTTGCCGGTCTTCACCAGCGCACCCATCATGCCCGCGCGTTGCGCTCCGCCGACGTCAACTTCCACATCGTCACCGATCATCAGGATCTCGTCCACAGCGATTTGTAATTTCGCGGCGGCAGCCTGAAAGAAAGGAGCCGCAGGCTTGCCGAACACCACCGATTCCTTTTTCGACGCGTGCTCCAGCGCGGCAACGAACGGCGCGACGTCGAGCTGCAAACCATCGGGTGTCTGCCAGTAACGCGTCATCCCCAACGCGATCAGCGTGGATTCGGGATTGGCATGCAGCAAACGGAACGCCCGGTTGATGGTGCGAAAATCCCACGCATGAGCAAGATCGCCCACCACGACGTAGGCCGCTCCGGTTTCGGCATTGTCCGGCAAAATATCTAATCCCGCAAATTCGGCGCGCGCTTTCTGCGGCACGAAAAGGGCAACGGATCCTGTTGCATGAGAGCGCAACCAGTTCCCGGCGGCCGCCGGAGGACAGAATACGTCATCCGCCGTTGCAGCGATGCCTAATTTCATGAGCTTTTCGGCGAGATCCTGGCGCGAACGGGAGCTCGTGTTCGTCACAAATAGATGCGGAATGTTTTGCGCGCGAACCCACGCTAAAGCTTCCCGCGCACCCTCGATCGGCAGCGTGTCGTTATACAGCACGCCGTCCATATCGAAACAAATTGCGCGAGGCTTTCGGAACATTACCGGTCCTCAGCCAGCGCCGTGATTGATCATGAACGTCGACATGTTTTCGAAGAAATCGCGAATTGGAGGCACGGCCTCAGCCGGAAGATTCGCTTCCATAAACGCGCGGTCCATGAGTTGCATCCAGCGGTCGCGCCCTGCTTTCGTGATGACAAAAGGCATGTGCCGTCCGCGCAGGCGGGGATGGCCGCGCTCTTCGATGTACTTCGGAGGACCGCCAAACCGATAGATCAAATAGTCGCGAAGGCGCTGCTCGGCTCCGGCGAGATCTTCGGGGGGATACATGGGCCCGAGCAAATCGTCTTGCGGAACTTGCTTATAAAACGCGGCGACCAGACGGTGAAATCCGTCGTCGCCGACCAGGGAATAAACTGCTTGATCGTCCACTATAAGATGATGCTAGCAAGTTGCATGCTTGCCCGGCACGCGGCGGCCCGCTACGCTGAGTGTTTCAACACAACGTTCACCACAGCGAGCGAGGCGAATATGATCGATGCGCAGGTGCGAGCAGTACTCGAAGAGCTGGAAGCTTGGGGCGAGAGAAATGATCGCAGCGAAGCGGATCGTTCTCGCAAAATGCTCAACCTGGAACGCGAGACGGCAGAGCTGATAAGAGCGCTCGTTGTGCCGCGCAAAGCACGGCGCATCCTGGAAATCGGGACTTCGAATGGCTATAGCGCCATCTGGCTGGCGGCGTCGATTTCAGAAGAAGGGCGCGTGATCTCCATCGACCGCAATGCGGGTAAGACGGCGATGGCACGAGCAAACCTAGACCGGGCCGGACTGTCGGAACGGGTGGAACTGATCACGGGCGACGCGACCGAGCTCGTGACTAAGCTGGATGGCCCGTTCGACCTGATCTTCTTTGACGCGGATCGATTCAGCGCGCCGGAACAGCTGGCCGTTCTGCTGCCCAAACTCTCACAGGAAGTCCTCCTGCTGGCGGACAACGTGCTTTCGCATCCCGCGGAGATCGCGGGCTATCTGGCCGCCCTCGCAACGTTGTCCGATTTTGAACGTACGGTCGTCCCTGTAGGCAAAGGATTGAGCGTCGCGTACCGACTCGCCGATTAAACATTGGACTCCTAGGAAGGGGTTGCTCTGCATGCTACGCAATCGGTACCCTGAAGATTACTCCTCCCCGTTGAGAGCCAGCAAGTTGAGACCGTGCCGGTCGGGAAGCACCCGTTAAGAATAGGACCCTTCATCCATGGAAATTACACGCGTAGTAGGACGAGAGATTTTGGATTCCCGCGGGAATCCAACGGTGGAGGCGGACGTTTACCTCGCCGACGGAAGCATGGGCCGCGCTGCAGTTCCTTCCGGCGCTTCGACGGGCGAGCATGAAGCCGTGGAGCTGCGCGATAACGACAAGTCGCGCTACCTGGGCAAAGGCACGCGCAAGGCTGTGGCGAATATCAACACGGAGATTGGCCCGTCGCTCGTAGGAATGGACGCCGAGCAGCAGATTGTGATCGATCATCACATGATGGCGATCGACGGCACTCCAAACAAAGGACGCTTGGGCGCGAACGCGATCCTCGCGGTTTCGATGGCTGTGGCACGCGCCGCAGCGCAGTCGCACGGTCTTCCGCTCTATCGTTATTTGGGCGGCGCGAACGCCTGCCTGCTGCCTGTGCCGATGATGAACATCCTCAACGGCGGCGCGCATGCCGACAATAGTGTGGATCCGCAAGAATTCATGATCGCGCCCTATGGCGCCGAGAAGTTTTCCGAAGCGCTACGCTGGGGCGCCGAGGTGTTCCACACGCTGAAGGGCGTGCTGAAAAAGCGCGGTTACTCGACGGCAGTGGGCGATGAGGGCGGCTTCGCGCCGAACTTGAAGTCGAACGACGAGGCTCTCGAAGTGGTGCTTGAGGCCATTACGGCCGCTGGCTACACGCCGGGCGATCAGATCGGCATCGCGCTTGATCCTGCCGCGAGCGAATTCTATAACGCCGAAAAGAAAAAGTACGTCTTCAAGAAATCCGACAAGAGCGAGCGCACCTCCGAACAGATGGTGAAATTCTGGGAAGGTTGGGTGAATCAATATCCCATCATCTCGATTGAAGACGGCATGGCCGAGGACGATTGGGAAGGCTGGAAGCTGCTCACCGATACGCTCGGCAAGAAAATC
>CAITIX010000141.1 GCA_903892565.1 uncultured Acidobacteriia bacterium | reverse complement strand
CCCTCTGGTCGCGGCTCGGGTCCGATGTTGCGGGGCTGCGCGATCAGAAGCCGGGCAGAATGCTGTAAGCCCCACGCTGACGCATGGGGCTCCGCGGGCTCGATTGTCCAACCCTCAGCCTGAGCCAATTGCCGGCCTGTATCCCCGCCCTTACGGGACGGGGTTCTACCGAACAGCAGATCCCTCGTCGCTTCGCTCGCTCGGGATGACGGGGGAGAGGAGTCAGGAGACAGGAGTCAGAATCCTGTAAGCCCCACGCTGACGCATGGGGCTCCGCGGGCTCGGGATTGAAACAGACGTTTTATTCCGGGAGCTTGTAGGCGACGAGTTCGCCGGGGTAGTTGCCGGCGGCTACGGCGATGACGATGTATTGTTTGCCGTTCAGCATATAGGTCATGGGCGAGCCGGTTTGGCCGGTGGGCATGAAGACGGCTCCGACTTCCTTGCCGGTCGCTTTGTCATAGGCGCGGAGGCGGGCGGCGTTGCGGCCTTGTTCGTCGGTAAACGTTCCGCGTTCTCCCGCGATGACTAGCGTGCTGGTGGTGAGGACGCCGAAGAGTCCGCCACGCCCGGTGCGCGGAATCGTGATCCCTTTTAACGCGGGATTATTGCGGACATCGTCGGGAGTTTCGCCGTGCGCCACGCGCCAGGCGATGTCGCCTTTATCCAGATTAATGGCGACGATTTCTCCGTAGGGAGGCTTGAAGAGAGGCAGTCCCTGCACGGTGAGAGGAGGCCGGATGGATTCTCCACTGGCGTCGCGCGCGATGCCGGAGATGTAGGCCATATCGGAGGCTCCGGTTTTCGGCGTGACGATGCCGAGAGGATTCACGGCACGCCAGACGGGCACGTAGAGCATATGCGTGGCGGGATCGTAGGAGCCGCCGGGCCAGCCAGTTCCTCCCTGGCAGCATCCGGCGACGAGAGTGCCGAGGGGTCCTTCGACTTTGCTCAAGACGGGAGCGGTGAAGAGAGGTCCCATTTTGTAGCGCGCGGCGATCTTTTCGGCTTCGGCGCGGAGCTGCGGCGTGTAGTCGATGAGTTCGTCGACGGAGGTGCCGTTGCGTCCATAAGCGGGGGGCTTGGTGGGGAAGGGCTGCGTGGGCGAATATTTCTCGGCGGGGACATCGCCGGGGGGAACGGGCTTTTCTTCGATGGGCCAGATGGGAGCTCCGGTGGCGCGATCGAAGACGTAGAGCACGGACTGCTTGGTGGGCTGCGCGACGGCTTTCACGGTGCGGCCATTGAAGGTGAAATCGACGAGCATGGGCGCGCAGGGGATGTCCCAATCCCAGATGCCGTGGTGCACGAGCTGATAGTGCCACTTGCGCTGGCCGGTTTTGAGATCGACGGCGACGATGCTTTCTCCGAAGAGTCCGTTGCCGGGGCGATGGCCGCCGAAGTAATCGCCGGTGGGGAGTTCGACGGGAAGATAGACGAGTCCGAGTTCTTCGTCGACGCTGATTTGCGCCCACACGCCGGTGTTGCCAGTGTATTCGGCGGAATCGTTCTCCCAGGTGTTGTAGCCGAATTCGCCGGGGCGAGGAATGGTGTGGAAGATCCAGAGACGCTTGCCGGTTTTGACGTCGAATCCACGGACGTAGCCTTTGACGTTGGTCTTGGTTTTGGGAGCACCTCCGGCGAGGTGTGCGGCTCCGACGATGATGGTGTCTCCGGCGACGGTGGGCGCGGAATGGAGGCCGACTTCGCCGGTGACGAGATCCATTTCCTGATCGTCATCGAGTTTGAGATCGACGACGCCGGCTTTGCCGAAGGACGGGACTACGAGTCCGGTTTTCGCATCGAGCGCGATGAGGCGATAGCCGGGCGTGACGTAGAGGATACGCTGCTCGGTGCCGTTGGTCCAATAGGCGAGGCCGCGTCCGGAGAGACGGCGAGGTGCGCCGGCTCCGCGAGGTCCTTCATTTTCGGTGTGCATCCACAGCATTTCGCCGGTGGCGGCGGAGAGCGCGACGACGTCGCGACGAGATCCGGCAACGGTGTACATGACGCCGCCGACCATCAGAGGAGTCGCTTCAAAGTTGATCTCGGGCGTGGGTCCGAGGTTCGAGGTGTTGAATCGCCAGGCGATTTGCAGCTTGTTAAAATTCGACGCGTCGATTTGATTGAGCGCGGAATAGCGCGTGTTGCCGAGATCGCCGCCGTAGGTGCGCCATTCGCCGTTCTTGGCTCCGGTTTGCGCGAAGGCGGGCGCGAGGGCGCAGGTGAATCCGATAACGAGCGTTGCGAAGCGAGACGATTTCGACATGCGTTTTCTCCTGTGGCGCGATGAGTGCGTGCCCAAATCATTCTACTGGTTTCGTGGGAGAAATGCCGGGCGATGGCGGTACGGGAGCAAACCGCGACGGAGCCTGATAGGATATGTCGAGACTGCGAGCGCGCGCGACGCAGTTCAAGGAGTGAGAGATGAATCGTGGAATTATCGTGGCGCTGGTTGCTCTGGGATTGGCTTCGGCCATGGTGAAGGCACAAGCTCCGACGGCGACGGCTGATCCTTACGCGAACAATGCGGATCCGGGGAAGACGCAGTTTCCGCTGGCGGCTCCGGCGGGAAAGAATTCGGGCGCGATGAATACGGCTCCGGCGGGCGCGGTGAATCAAGGTCCGCTCGATCCCGCGAAATGGAAATACGGGCCGGACTACAGCGCGCCGCCGAATTCGAAGATTTGGAATCCGGTGATGATCAAGATGATGAAGGGCGAGAAGGTCACGGGCGGGACTGTGTTCAGTACTGATAGTCCTGAAACGTATTGCGCGATGGCCAACGCTGGATACGATTTCATCTGGACCGAGATGCAGCACGATTCGCGCGACTGGGAAGCGGTGGGCCGCATGTGGAGAGCGTGTCCGCGCGCGAAGGCGGTGCCGGGCGTGCGCGTTGCGTATACGGATGAACGCGAAATCCAACACGCGATGGATCTGGGCGCGCTGGTGATCGTGGTTCCGACGGTTCGCTCGCTCGAGGAAGGCAGAGCCGCGCGCGATTGGGTGATGTTCCCGCCGGTGGGAAAGCGTAGCCAAGGCGGCGGGCAAGCGTTCGATCCCGATATGTGGGGCTCGGTTCCGGGAGGATATCGGAATACGATTAACGACAATATCGTATTGATTGAAATGATCGAGACGCTGGACGGCGCGAAAGCCGCACGCGAGATCTCGGAAATTCCGGGCGTCACGGGGATCTTCGCGGCGAGTGGTGATCTCGGTAATTTCTCGGGCTATAAGCAGGGTTCGCCGGATTACGAGAGGCTGATCAACATTGTGCATGATGCGGCGATCGGCGCGGGGAAGAGGTTGTGCGGTCCGCTGGCGTGGAGAGATCGTCCGGATTTCACGTGCTTCCAGGCGGGCAGCGAAACGGCGGCCATCGCACGCGGCGTCTCGGCAGAGTTGGGACCTTTGAAGGATACGCAGGGCAAGCCCGAAGTCGGACCGTTCGCGCCGAAGAAATAGACGCAAAAATAGAAGCCAAAGAAATAAATGGCTAAGCGGTCTCTGGAAGAGAAGGCCCGGCGCGGAACAATCGCAGCCGCATCACGCTGCGAATCACCGCAAAGAGGATGACGACGATGCCGGCTCCCTGCCCGATCCAACTTCCGCTTTGCAACAGTAGTTCCAAGCCGAAGAGCAGAATCGAAAGCGCGACAATACCCTTCCAGAGCAGTGCGAGCGATAGCCAACGGAAACCAAGTGCGCGGGACTGGGACGGATCTCCGTTTAGCAATCCAGCCCATATCGACGCTTCGATAGAACCGGCGGCGGAGTCGGCAACGGTCGCCATCCGTGGAATGAAGTTGATGAGGTAGCGGGTGTCGCCGATTTTCAGGCGAAGGGTGGAGCCAAAGCCGAACCACGGCCAATCCATTTCGGGCCAAGGCTGTGAAACGGAGAAAACCTCGCCGCTTCCGGCAACCAGGACAAGACGTCCGCCATACAGTACCAAGCGCCCCGGCTGCGAGGTGAGGAATTTAGTGGTCCAACGAACACTAATGACACGAGTCGGCTGCATCTGGTCAGCGCGCCTCCCGCCGGAAATGAATAAAATCGGGGATCACGACTATCTATCGGAGTTTTCGCTCCAAAACCGCAGGTCGCCAAAAATGTTTTTTGCGGCTGGCCGCAAATTGTTACTTTTTTGCCAATGGGGTAGCGGGTTGGCTGGACGGCGGAATCACACCGTTCATGCGGACATATTCGACCATCTGCCCGTAGTGATCGAAGCTGTGCCAGGCGATCATCGACACCACTGCTAAACGTTTCATCTTCCCGGGGCCAAAGGGTGACTGAATGTCTTCGAGCTCGTTCTGCGCCGTAACCGATTGAGCCGCCTTATGAGCATAAGCCAGGGATCCCTTCAGATAGTCCACTAGTTGCGCCTTCGTCTTCAGCGTGGCGGGACCGTTGTCGTCCTTGCCGATATCCACCGGGGGCTTTTCTCCGAGTAGCGCGCCGGACAACATATAAATGACGGTCGCCATGTGGCGCACCTGATCGGCGAATGTTCGAACGCCTTTAAAGGAGCCCGCAGTGGGAGCAAAATCGTATTTCTCGGCAGGCATGGCCTGCGCTAGCGGGAGGTGTTCATGCTCCAGGGTCTGAATCTGGGAATCGAAGATCTGGCCGACAGTGTCGGCCGCGAAAATACTCGAGGACGGCACTACAGCAAGCATGAAAAAAACGAGCAAAACACGACGAGGGGCCTGATAGATTCGCATTTCCATACACTAGCAAGTATATACCGGTCCCCGAAAGTTTCCCGACGAACTACACGCACAAGTGTAGAAACCCCAACGGTGCGGCTGGGGCTCCCTTCATGGTCGAACACGACGCATTTACCTTCCCAATTTAGTCGGGGGACTCCCAACGCTCCCACACACTCGCGCATGCGGCACCTCCAGAGCGCGGCGTGGGAACACAAGAAACAGCAGATCCTCTTGGCAATTCGCTCGGTCGCGATGACCAACCGCTGTGTATACAAAAGCAAAACCCCCGAACCTTTCGGCCGGGGGTTTTCTATTTAATCGGGCAACTTCCTACTCTCCCACACACTCGCGCGTGCAGTACCATCGGGGCTGTGAGGCTTAACTTCCGTGTTCGGGATGGGAACGGGTGGGACCCTCACGCTATGATCACCCAAAAGTCGTAAAACTTTTGTGACTCAAGAAGCTGGCGAAGAGCCAGGCTCCTTGAGATTGAATATTGACGGGTAATGCCACATTTAGTGTTTCTATGATGACTTCAACTACATTCGCTGCTTGCCGCATTCTACTCTGTATCTACAGTAAAATTTTATGGTCAAGCCGAACGGGCTATTAGTAACGGTCAGCTCCATGCATTACTGCACTTCCACATCCGTCCTATCAACGTGGTAGTCTACCACGGCCCTTCTTAGCTTTCGCTTGGGATATCTCATCTCAGGGAAGGTTTCGCGCTTATATGCATTCAGCGCTTATCCCGACCAGACTTCGCTACCCAGCTATGCCACTGGCGTGACAACTGGTGCACTAGAGGTTTGTTCGTCCCGGT
>CAITIX010000140.1 GCA_903892565.1 uncultured Acidobacteriia bacterium | reverse complement strand
ATGCCGTGCTTACTCTGCCGGGCATTGCCGGTGTGATTTTGACGATCGGTATGGCGGTGGATTCCAATGTGCTGATTTTCGAGCGCATCCGCGAAGAGCTGCGTGCCGGTAAAGCGGTGGTGGCTGCCGTGGACGCGGGATTCAATAAAGCGTTCCTGACCATCATCGATACGCACGTCACCACGGTTGTTTCGTGTGCCTTCTTGTTCTTGTTTGGTACTGGGCCTGTCAAAGGGTTCGCTGTGACGTTGGTGATCGGTTTGATTGCCAATGTATTCACGGCGGTTTTCGTTTCGAAGACCATCTTCGACTGGGAATTGGGCGGCCAGAAGAAGGTCGTAACTCTCAGTATTTGACGTTGAAGTTGGCCATGTTTGCCGTCCAGTGAAAAAAGTTTGACGGCAGGCTTGGAACGGTCCGCGTTTTTGTGGTAACGTGGAAAACCGTGTTCGGGACCACGCCCAAAACTTTTGGGAACTTTTGAACATGAACCGGTGTCTGTAAGGACTAGCCGGTAGTAGCGGGATCGATGGAATTATTTAAGAATACAAATTACGACTTTTTAGGCAAGAAGTGGCCCTTCATCGGCGCCTCGCTGGTGCTGACGCTCGCCGGCCTTGTTAGCTTGGCGGTGAAGGGTGGTCCGAACTACGGCATCGACTTCAAAGGTGGCGCGATGATGTATCTGCGCTTCAATCAGGAGCCGCCGGTTCAGAAGATCCGTTCTGCCTTGGAAGGTAAAGTAAAGGGCGAAATTTCCGTGCAGCAGATCACGGGCAAGCCCGAGGTTTTGGTGGGCACGGAAATCCGCGACGAAAAAGAGCTCAACGCGAACCGCCAGATTATCGACGATACGCTGCGTGCCACCTTCGGCGCCGCCGACGGTAAGTTCGACCTGAATAACTCCGCTGCCGATCAACTGGCGAGCAAGTTGCGCGATCCGCTGCTCCAGGCCAACGTTCCCCTGTCGGAGCAGGAACTGGGGAATGTGGTCAAGTCGATTGAAGATTTCCGGGCATCGAAGGGTGGTCTGCTCTCGTCGATCGATCAGTTGTCGGGCGTGACGGGTGTGACGGCTCCGATTCTGAATGTGATCAAGCAGCAGTGCGGCTTGGGTCCCTTTACGATTCTGTCCGCGGATGTGGTCGGTCCGAAGATCGGTAAGGATCTGCAGCGCCAGGCTATTTTGGCTACCTTATACGCGCTTGCTGGAATGCTGGTGTACATCGCGTTCCGCTTCGAATGGATTTACGGCGTGGCGGCGGTGATCGCGGTGTTCCACGACACGATTATTACGATCGGCCTGTTCTCGCTGTTCGGTAAAGAAATTTCGCTGACGGTTGTGGCCGCGTTGCTGACGCTGGTTGGTTATTCGATGAACGATACGATCGTGGTGTTTGACCGTATTCGCGAAAACCTGAAGCTGATGCGGCGTGAGTCGCTGACGGATCTGATCAATATCAGCGTGAATCAAACGCTGAGCCGGACGATCCTGACCAGCGGACTGACGCTGTTGACGGCGCTGTCGCTCTTTATCTTCGGCGGACAGGTGCTGAATGGGTTTTCGTTTGCGCTCGTCGCAGGAATTATCGTCGGAACGTATTCTTCTGTTTTCATTGCGAGCCCAATTCTGATATTCTGGCAAGACTTCATGGACAAGCGAAAGAAGTCGACGCCGGTTGCTGCGATAAAAGAGCCGGTTCGCGCGGGCGGATCGAGGAAGGCCGTGCGAGGCTAGTGGCCGCGGGGAACCGTAGGCGATACTAGTGGGGCCCAGTTTGGGACCCGGCCAAGGGAAAGGATAAGAGGATGTTTGATCAAACCTTTGTTGACGGTGTTGGAAAAACAAACAAGGGATGGACTGTGTGGGTGTCCTTCCTGTCGCAGGCTGCTGCCATCGGTGTTCTGGTGCTGCTGCCTTTGATCTACACGGAAGTGCTGCCGAAGGCGACGCTGTCGAGTATGCTGACGGCTCCGCCGCCGCCTCCTCCTCCTCCGCCTCCGCCTCCTCCGGCGCCAGTCGTGAAGGTGGTAAAGGTAGCTCCGCGCCAGTTTGACGCAGGACGTCTGACGGCGCCTCGTGAAATTCCGAAGAACGTCGCCATTATTACGGAAGACGCGCTTCCGCCGAGTGCCGCGCAGGTGGCCGGTGTACAGGGCGGCATCCCGGGCGGTATCGGTGGTGGAATCGGACTCGCGGGTATTGGTGGCGTTGCGCCGCCTCCGCCTCCGCCTCCGCCTCCCGTAAAGGAAGCCGTGATCACGCCGAAGCAGATCAAAGTCGGCGGAAACGTGCAGGCTGCCAATCTCGTCAAAAAGATCACGCCTGTGTATCCGGCGCTGGCCAAGTCGGCCCGCATTCAAGGAACCGTGCGTTTTACCGCTGTTATTGGTAAGGACGGGACCATTCAGAATCTGCAGCTCATCAGTGGTCATCCGATGTTGGTGCAATCGGCGACCGACGCAGTAAAGCAGTGGGTCTATAAGCCCACGTTGCTGAACGGCGAACCCGTCGAAGTCATCACGCAGATCGACGTCAATTTCACTTTAAGTCAGTAGTCCAAAGGGCCGTTAGAACGTCCCTTTTAAATTCAACTCGCAGGAGAAAATCATGGTGTTACAGTTGCAAGTTTGGGCAATGATGCTTCTACAAGAGGGCGACGCTGGTGGCGGCATCAGCTTCGATCCTCGCGCTATGTGGGGCCAGATGGGCTGGTTGGCCCGTTTCGTAGTTATCGCGCTGTTTGTTATGTCGGCATGGTCGATCGGTGTCATGATCGATCGCATCATCGCCTACAACGGCGCCCGTGGTCAATCGCGCGCATTTGCTCCGGCCGTGGCCGGCGCTCTGCGTGAAGGCAAGCTGGATGAAGCGATCAAGATCGGTGATCGTTATGGCAAGAGCCACCTCGCGAAGGTGGTTGTGGCGGGTCTGCAGGAATTCCGCGCTCATCAGATGAGTTCGGATATTTCGGGTGAAGAGATCGAAGCTTCGAAGCGTGCTCTGGAACGCGCCGAAGCCATCGTGCACGCCGAATTGAAGCGCGGCGTCTCGACGCTGGCCACCATCGGTTCGACGGCTCCGTTCGTCGGTCTGTTCGGAACGGTCGTCGGTATCATCAACGCGTTCAAGGGCATTTCGTCGAGCAAGTCGACGGGTCTTGGCGCGGTTGCCGGCGGTATTTCGGAAGCCCTGGTTACCACGGCAGTCGGTCTGTTCGTGGCTATCCCGGCCGTCTGGATGTACAACTACTTCTCGGGCCGTATTGAAGCGTTCGACGTGGAAATGGGCAACTCTAGCTCAGAACTGCTCGACTACTTCATTAAGCGGACGCAGAAAGCCGGAGCCGGCAAGTAAGCCGGTTTCCTAGTCAAGTACTGTTCGCGAGTTGAATTACGGTATGCGCCGCCTTCGCGGGCGGCGCGTCCCGGTGGATTTGTAATTAGAGGAGCGATATATGAAGAAGCAAAAGGCCCCTGGTCTTACGTCGGACATCAACGTCACGCCCATGGTGGACGTGATGCTTGTGCTGCTCATCATCTTCATGGTCATCACGCCTATGTTGACCAAGGGCGTCAGCGTGGATATCCCGCGCACGAAGAATCCGATCGCCATGAAGGACGCCGACAAGGACGATGCCATCCTGGTGTGCGTGACCCGCGACGGGCACCTATTCTTGAGCCCGGGTAACGCGCCGGTCACACTGGAAGAACTTCCCGGCAAGGTGCGCGACCTCCAGACGAACAAACTCGATAAGACGGTATACGTGAAGGCGGACATGCGCGCCAAGTACGGACGCGTCGAGGAAACGGTGGACAGCCTTCGGTCTGCCGGAGTCGATCAATTGGGCCTCCTGACGGAACAGATCCCGCAGGCCGGCCGCCCCGCGGAAAAGAAGGAATAGCCGCAAGACCGGTTCGTTATTTAAGCTTTGCAATTTTAAGGAGATTTTATATGGCAATGGCAATGGGCGGGGGCGGTGGGGGACCACAAGCGAACATCAACGTTACGCCCCTCATTGACGTACTTCTAGAGCTGCTGATCATCTTCAGGGTGATCACGCCGTTGACGCCGCATGGACTGGAAACGCTGGCGCCGCAGCCGCCGCCGAAGAATGCGCCGCCGCCGCCGCCGAATCAGGATCGTACGGTAGTGATCGTCATCGACAAGGACAAGTCGATGAAACTGAATCAAGATCCGATCACCGAAGAGACTCTCGGTGCGCGCCTGACTGAAGTTTTCAAGACGCGCGCCGAACGCGTTGTCTTCGTAAAAGGTGATCCCGATCTCGATTACAATTCGGTGGCTCGGGCGATCGATATCGCCAAGGGCGCCTCGATCGACAAAGTCGGCTTAATGACGCCTAAGTCTGAAGCCGGCGAGTAGGGGATACGACTCTTGACTCAACTCTTAACGCAACTTTTAACGCAACGACAAGTGACGCAAAGGATAGAAGGTATGCGAAAAGCTACTTTAACAGGCGCGACGCTGCTGGCGTGTACGCTGGTGCTGTTTGGTACGGGCTGCGAAAAGCTCAAGTCGCGTGACGATCTCAATAAGGGCGTAGCGGCGTATAAGAGTGCGAAGTATAACGACGCCGTATCGCTGTTCACCGAGGCCGCCGATCTGGATCCGACGAACCTCAACGCACGCACGTATCTCGCCATCGCATACATGATGCAGTGGATCCCCGGTGCGACCTCTCCCGAAAACATGCAGTTCGCCGCGAAAGCGCGCGAACAGTTCGCGAAGGTGCTGGAGAAGAATCCGAACGATACT
>CAITIX010000139.1 GCA_903892565.1 uncultured Acidobacteriia bacterium | reverse complement strand
GCCTGCACCTTACACGGATTTTGGATCCTCTTTTCAATAGCCACTTGAACGCCCTTGTGAAAATGACAGACATCGCGCTGCGGAGCAGCGCTCCTACAGAATTGCGCGAGTTGTCGTAGTGTGGGAGCGCCACCCCGTGGCGCGAATGGTTTTTCAAGGCTTTTCCGTCATTATGTTCACTAAAATTCGTGAAAACAGATCTTCACTTCTTGATTCATGATTCCGCATTCGATATTCAACATTTTTGTTTTGCGTCTCTTTCGGTATCGGCACCAGACGTGCTACACTGCTTCGCATGTCGGGAATTCTGAATAGAATTGACGCCCCTGCGGCAGTCCAAGCGCTGGCCACCGGCGAACTGGATCCGTTAGCGCTAGAACTGCGGAAACGGATCATTACCACGGTCAGCCGTAACGGTGGACATTTGGCGGCCAACTTGGGGGCCGTGGAACTGACGATTGCATTACTGCGCGTCTTCGACCCAGCCGTGGACAAGATCGTCTGGGATGTGGGTCATCAAACCTACGCCTGGAAACTGCTGACCGGACGTCGCGAACAGTTCGAGACCTTGCGACAACCCGGCGGCATCTCGGGCTTCCCGCGTCGCGATGAAAGCCCATTTGATGTTTTTGGGGGTGGCCATGCCGGTACCGCGCTCTCGGCCGCACTGGGCATGGCGGTGGCGCGCGATCGCCGTGGCAGTTCTGAGTCGGTCGTGGCCGTGATCGGCGATGCCGCCATGGGGAATGGCATTTCACTCGAGGCGCTCAACAACGTCGAAGGCGCCACCAAGCGCCTGATCATCGTGCTGAACGACAACGAGATGTCCATCTCGAGCAATGTGGGTTCGCTCTCCCGGCACCTCGGGCAACTGCTCACGAGCCCCAAGTATAACCGCTGGAAAAGAACCGCCGAACAGGTGGCGCAGCAGTTGCGGATGTCGCCCTTCCGCGGCATCTACCACCGCACCGAAAAAGCGGTGAAGAGCCTGTTTCTGCAAAATGCCCTCTTTGAGGAGTTCGGCGTCCGCTACACCGGCCCGATCGACGGCCATGACCACCTGGCGATCGCCGATGCGCTATCCATCGCCAAACGTTATGACCGGCCGATCCTGTTGCACGTTGCCACCCAGAAGGGGCGCGGTTACAAAGCCGCCGAGGAATCACCGTCACGCTGGCACGGCGTCGGACGCTTCGATGTCGCCAAGGCCGAACTGGTCGAGTCCGCGCCCGGCTACTCGAAAATCTTCGGCGAAGTTCTGACGCGCCTCGCAGATCGCGATCCGCGCTTGGCAGCCATCACGGCAGCCATGTGTGCGGGTACCGGATTGGAGCCGTTCGAAGCGCGTCATCCATCGCGTTTCTTCGATGTCGGCATTTGCGAAGAACACGCCGTGGTATTTGCCGCCGGACTGGCCGCAGAAGGCATGCGGCCCGTGGTAGCCGTCTATTCCAGTTTCATCCAGCGCGCCGTGGATTGCATTCTGCACGACGTCTGTCTGCAAAAACTGCCGGTCACCTTCTGCCTGGACCGCGCGGGCG
>CAITIX010000138.1 GCA_903892565.1 uncultured Acidobacteriia bacterium | reverse complement strand
CGAAATCGATTTCGAGGTCTCTCGTCGCCAATGTCCGTATAGTCACCGCACGCAAGGCTTCAAGGGCCTCCGAGAGATCAGCATCAACTAAGTTTGGACCGCGCACAACGCATTCGCTGTGCGCTTTCCGTGCAACGCTTGCTGGCCAGCAAGAAAACTTTTTACGCCTGGAGCGTAGCAGGGTTGTAATGGTGTGAGCAGAGTTCGGAATGGGAAGTTATTGAAGGGCGGGGAGATGAGGTTGCTGGAAGTCAGGTGACAACGCGGTGGCTAGCAAGTTGGTCAGCAGCGGTGCGTTGCTAGTGGATGACATACTTTATCGTCTAGTAAAAGGGAACAGGCGGGAAGCCTCCAACAGGCACATGTACGAGATGCCGACTACACGTCCAAGTGAATTCGTAAACACTATGCCGTTTTGCGGGAGCTAAGCGGCGAGCGTCGCGGTTCAGTGCGGTAGCCGGTACCGCTAAGCTCTACGCTTCGCGACAAGGCAGGAGTTTCAGTCGTGGCAGTGCGATTTTTCAACGACTGGGACGGCGAAAGCTCAACGTGCTGAATAAACTACTTTTGAGGGAAGTCGCTCAATCGTTCCCTCGGGTTTGACCAGAAGAGTCCACTGATACAGTTTGGGCGTCCCTTTCGGGGGCGGGTCACTCCGAGGAATCGTCAATTCAAACCCGTTGAAAGCATACCCGCGAACCTTGGTTCCTTCGCCTGTCGGTTCGTAGTTTGTTTCCAACTTCAATTGCGGCATTCTTGCTCGAAATTGCTGCCACCACCGTTCAAACCTTTTTTCCCAAGCGTTATCTCGCTCGTAGGGGGAATAGGCAGACTGAAAGTTTTGCTGCGCCAATTCTCGTAGCTGCGTTAGACTTGTGATTTCATTGCGGCTGGATTCGCCCCAGACGAGTTCCCGGTACATCGCAATGAACAAAGTGGGCTCGCCTGAATCGGGATGAACCTGCTCGTCGCGCGCGAACTCCTTGAATATTTCCGCCCTCTTCTCCCCGGCAAACCAGTAGCTCTTATTCGCAACACGATCCACTGCGACAATTCCGTACTCGCAGCAGTCCGTCGAAATTTGAGTAATTAGAACCGACTTGCCATCCTTCTCCACGACGTAGTCGCAAGAATCGCTCGCAACTTTATAGAAATACACCGAATTGTTGATGCGATTGCCGACTAACGGATTTCTGCGAAGGCTGACAACAAAGCTCTCGAGATTCTCTTGTCGATACGTGCTGTAGCACGGACGAGGATAAACGACGTGTATCGCAGCCTCCGCGACCTCGCGTGCCTGCTGGTCGCTTAGCCAAGCGGTTTCCTGACCGGCGGCCGCAGCTTGAAATCCAAGCAGCACGATTGCTGTCCACACGCCAAATGAAGCTTTCACATTCCCCCGTACTGTCCCGCAGGAAAAGGATAGCACCGTAACAATTTGAAAACTTTAGATAGCTCCTGCCTGACGGCGTAGTGATCCGTAGAGTAGTGCCTGCCCCGTCGCCATACGAGCGGTTGCATGAAAGGACCGCTTGCGGGGGCGTCGCCGCGCGGACATGGACGTCAAATACCGCTGAAGAAACCCCGCCATTTATCTCTGAAGACCACACCCAATGAAATCAGGGCTTGTGAAGTCCCGTTTTGTTGTCGCACTGGACCTCGCCTGTCGCTGAGACACGGCCCGGGCGCTTGCGCTGGATCGTTCCCGTTTTGTTGTTCCATCGACTAACAAGCATTTGGGGTGATGCCACTTGGCCGTATAACGCGCTAACCGTAGAAGTCGCAGCCGCAGCTGTTCCCAACCAGTTTGGCCCGTTCCGGGGATACGCATATAGTCCGATGATATGTCGCACGGTGAGGGGCAAAAGCAGATCCCTCGACTATCGCTCGGGATGACAAGGGTGGGGGTTGGGTTGAAAGGCAGAGGTCTCGTGGGATGTCGGCGCTGAACCGCTTCCTCTGGTCGCGGCTCGGGTCCGATGTGTGGGGCGAGGGGAGTTGGCAGAACTCCGTTTGTGCTCTTAATCCCGAGATTGTCATCCTGCGCGAAGGCGAAGGATCTGCTCGATCCTGAAATCCATCTTTATTGGATTAGGATCTTCCATTGACCCGGCGATCTGGCATAATGAAGCCGGTGTCCCGTACAAGAGAACTGGAAGCGCAACTGGCGGATACAGAGAAGCAACTTCGCCTGTTGCAGAAGATTAGCCGTTTCATGGTCCGCGAGATGAGCCTCAGCGATGCGCTGCAGCGCATTGTTTCGCTGGTGGTGGAATTTACCAATGCCGATTCGTGCTTGCTGTACCTGCTGCAGGATAAAGAGCTGGTGTTGTGCTCGTCGAACAATCCGCAGCCCGAGACGATTGGCAAAGTGAAGCTGGCGCTGGGCGAAGGTCTCACCGGTTGGGTGGCTCGCGAACGGCGGCTGCTTTCGATTTCGCGCGAGGCGTATTTGGATCCGCGGTTCAAACACTTTTCGGACCTGCCGGAAGACACCTACGAGGCGTTTTTATCCGCGCCGATTATTATTCGCAATCACGTGGCCGGGGTCATCAACGTGCAGCATCGCGATCCGCATGCGCATTCGGGCGGCGATATGGAATTGCTGACGACGATCGGCGAAATGGCCGGATCGTTGACGGCTCTGGCGACGCTGGATTCCGCGACGCTCGCGCGGGCCGATCTGCTCGATCTGGTGATGCAGCCTGCGCCGCGGGGATAGTTGACGGCATGCGAGTCTCCGGGCCGCGAATGAAGTCGTTGCCTCAATGCCGACGTCCGCTCATTGATATTCGCGGTTCTGTGAGAAACAGCTTGAGTTGGGCAGGCCGATTCTGCCTGCTGCTTCTGTTGTGCGGTCTATATTGTCCCCGGCTACTCGCACAAGCACCGAACGCCGCGGCACAAGCAAAGCCTGCGGCGCCTGCTGGTAAAAACGCACCGCAGTGGAAGCTCCAATATTTTTACGATGAGCTCGGAGTGGAGCTGCATCTGGTGGGCTTGGCGTTTCCGTCTGTGACGCGAGGGATTGCGGTCGGCGCGGTTGTAGATCACACGGGATCGCACAAGCCGAAGTTTTCGGCGCTGGTGACGAACGATGCGGGCGCGCACTGGACGCTGGTGCCGTTGCAGGATGCGCCGCGGTCCATCTTTTTTCTGGACGAAGCGAACGGTTGGATGGTGGGGCGCGATGCCATCTGGTACACGCAGGAAGCCGGACGCAGTTGGAAGCGCGTCAGCTATCAGATCCATCCGCAAAAGAAGTTGGGCGAAGAAGGCGTCGTGCTGCGCGTGGCGTTTGTGGATCCGCTGCACGGGTTTGCCGTGGGGCTGCGGAAGTCCGTGTACGAAACCAAAGACGGCGGCAAGACGTGGGTGGCGATGGCCGAGGCGGCGGTGCCCTCGTCGAATCCCGCATACAGCGCGTATACGCAGGTCGCGTTCACGAAGGATGGGCGAGGGATGATCGTGGGCGGGTACACGCCTCCGCGGAGAGACGGGCGGCGGGAGGACGGCGATCTGGAAGAAGCGCTCGAGCGCAAGCAGGTGCCGACGCTGACGCTGGAACTCGAAACCCGCGATGGCGGGGAGCATTGGAGGTCGGAAACAGCGCCGCTGCTCGGCGTGTTGACGCACCTCAGCTTGAACGGAGCGCATGGGCTGGGCGCGTTCGGGTACGCGGATTCGTTCGCCTGGCCATCGGAGGTTTTTCACTTCGACCTGAAGACGGGGAAGAGCGCGAGCGTGTTCAAGCAAAAAGATCGGCGCGTGACGGACGTGCTTGTGGATGACGAAGGCAACGGCTTCCTGGCGGCGGTGGAGCCGGCCGGGCGATTGGCGTCGTCCCCGATTCCCGGCAAGGTGCGGATGCTGCACAGCGCGAATCTGCAGGATTGGGAAGAAATGAGAGTGAACTACAAGGCCGTTGCCCGGAATGTGATGCTGGCGGGTCCGGATCGCGAGCATTTGTGGGCTGCGACCGATACGGGGATGATCCTGCACTGGGACGGCGCTGCTGCGGCGAAATAGGAAATACACAGGGCTCCTGCGAGTTTCGATTTCGTGAACTAGCTATTTTGTGATCGATCGATTTTGTGATCGAACGATTTTGTGATCGAACGATTTTGTGATCGATCTATGAAACAGTTGGCTGCGGTCCTGTTTTATCCACAGGAAATCCACGGCTCGCTCTCCGTAATCAAATGATTTTAAAAAGAAAAAAGACATTTTGAAAACGCGCTTTATTCTTGACCCTAGTACTGGTCCGGAGCATGATGGGGGCGGGTTCCAAGTAGTTTCAAGGGACAGCGAGCCTAGTGGGAAGAACAGAGGCTGGAGCGGTGATCCGTTTGCGTGGCGTTCATTTATGATCGCAGCCGCGGCGGGGAGTGAAGGCGGATGAGCGACCTGCTAAGGCAAGTTTCTCCGGTTGGAGCCGGGCCGAGCGCAAAGAGCCCGAAGGATCGCGAGGTCCTGGAGGGGAGCGGCGGCACGGAGGCAAGCGGAGCGTTCTGTGATTGGACTGGGCAACGGGCGACACGCAGAGATGACGGCTCACCGGGTTGAAAGATCCGGCGAGTGCGGGAAGCGGGAAGCCGAACGGGCGCAGGCAAGAGAACGGGGCGGGTTCGTAGGTGTAGGCCGGGAACGTCGACATGGCTGTGGGGGTCCGTGGCAACGCGGAACATCATCGCCGTAGAGCGAAAGGCCGCATTGAGGACCAGGCTTCTATCGGAATACTGCGAGAGATGTGCCTGAGCGAAGATCCCGAGTCGCGTAATAGCGGCGCCGGGGAGTGAGGGCGGCGTCCCGCGGTTCCGAATGCCAAGCTCCGGGCCGAGCAAAGGCCGGCTGGGGAGCACGCTGAACGGCGAAGCGCTTGGAGCCCTTTTTTCGTGCAGACGCGGCTCGAGCGGGCTCACGAGATCCTTACCCGCACAACCCTTCCGGATCGGCTAAACTGAACGGGTTGCATTTATGCTACTCGCTCCCGGCACGAAGATAGGGCCGTATTCAATCCTCTCAGAGCTCGGTGCTGGAGGCATGGGCGAGGTGTATCGCGGGCGCGACACCAAGCTCGATCGCGAGGTCGCGATCAAAGTGCTCCCTGCCTCCGTTGCGCGCGATCCCGAACGCCTCGCACGCTTTGAACGCGAAGCGAAAGTGCTCGCGTCGCTGAATCATCCGAACATCGCGCAGATTTACGGCGTGCAGGAGGCCGAGGGCTATCAGGCTCTGGTGATGGAGCTCGTGCCGGGGCAGACGCTTGGCGCTCAATTAAAATCGGGCGCGATTGCCTTGGACGAAACGCTGCGTCTCGCCGGGCAAATGGTGGAAGCCCTGAGTGCCGCGCACGAGAAGGGCATCACGCATCGGGATTTCAAGCCGGCCAACGTGATGATCACGCCGGAGGGCGTCGTCAAAGTTTTGGATTTCGGCTTGGCTGCGGTGTCGCAATCCAGTGACGCACCCACGGGCACGAACGTTGCAACGCTGACTATGTCGCCGACCAGTGCGGGGATGATCATGGGGACGGCTCCCTACATGAGTCCCGAGCAAGCGCGCGGCAATCAAGCCGATCGGCGCTCGGATATTTTTTCGTTCGGCGTGGTGTTGTACGAAATGCTGACGGGGAAGCAGCTGTTCAACGGCGAAACGGTGTCCGATATTTTGGCGAGCGTGTTGAAGGACGCTCCGAATCTGGAAGATGTTCCCGAGCAAGTGCGTCCGCTCTTGCAGCGCTGCTTGCAAAAAGATCCGAAGAAGAGCCTTCAATCCATCGGCGATTGGGATTTGCTGCTGGATCGTGGAACGCCGGGTGGGGAGGCCTTTCAGGCGGCCTTGTCCGCTCCCTCACGGTCGCGGTTCGGTGCTGTGAGCGCGCTGGCTGCCGCGTTCGCGCTCGCTGCCATGGCCCTCGGCATCGGATACTACCGCGCCACGCGACCCATCGAAAAACCGCTGATGCGCCTCAACGTCGATCTCGGTCCCGACGCGGTCGCCGGCGCCAACATCACCGTGGCGATCTCGCCGGATGGAAAGCGCATCGCATTTCCCATGCGCGGCCCCGGCGGGAAAGTGCAACTGGCCACGCGGCTGCTGGATCAGGCCACGCCGACGCTGCTCTCCGGGACCGACAATGCCGCCGATCCCTTGTTCTCGCCCGATGGCCAATGGATCGGTTTCTTCGCCGAAGGGAAGCTCAAGAAAATCTCGGTCCTGGGCGGCGCGGCCGTGGCGTTGTGCGATGCGACCGCCCTGCGCGGAGCGAGCTGGGGAGAAGACGGCAACATCATCGCGACGCTGGGTAACACTTCGGGAACTGGGCTCTCGCGTATTCCGGATGCAGGGGGGCCGCCCCAAACCCTCACAACACCGCTGGACAAGGGCGAGGTGGTCCATCGCTGGCCCCAGATCCTGCCGGGTGGCAATGCCGTATTGTTTTCGGGGGCGGAGACGCTTGCGAACTACGATACTGGCAGCGTCGAGGTGCTGGCTCTCAAAAACGGGGCGCTCAAAGCCGGCGAGATTAAGATTCTGGTGCGCGGCGGCTATTCTCCTCACTATCTGCCGGGGTCATCTTTCGACATCGGTCACCTGGTCTACCTTCATGAAGGCGTGCTGATGGGCGTGGCCTTCGATCCGGTCAAGCTGGCACTGCGCGGCACACCCGTGCCCTTGCTCGAAGGTGTGGCCGGAAACATGGTTACCGGAGGAGGGCAGTTTGAGGTTTCGGGCACCGGATCCCTGGTATACCTCGCAGGGAAATCAGGAAGCGCAAAGTTCCCGATCGTGTGGATGGATAGCTCCGGCAAGACCGAGCCGCTCCTGGCCAACCCCAGCACCTACTATAGTCCCCGTTTTTCGCCCGATGGGAATTGGCTGGCGCTGTCGATGAACCCCGGTAAGGGGGCCGACATCTACATTTACGATTGGCGTCACGATGCTATGTCTCGACTGACGTTCACGGGAAATGGAAACTACGATCCGGTGTGGGCTCCCGACGGGAAGCACATCGCCTATGACGCTGCCGACGGCATGTGGTGGATTCGCGCGGATGGGGCCGGGGAGCCGCAACGGTTGCTGGAAGGCAAGGCAATGTACTCGTACTCTTTTTCTCCCGACGGAAAACGTCTTAGCTACTTCGCTCAGGGCCCGGAAACGAAATACGACATTCTGACTTTGCCGCTGGATCTAAGCGATCCCGAGCACCCCAAGCCAGGGAAGACGGAGGCATTCCTGCACACTCCTGCAAACGAAATGTATGGAACGTTTTCGCCCGACGGACGTTGGATGGCGTACCAGTCGGACGAGTCGGGAACGCCCGAGGTGTACGTGCGCGGCTTTGGGAACTCACAAGCCGGAAGTTCACAAGGAAGTCTTGGTGGGAAGTGGCAGATCTCTAGCGGCGGCGGCAACAAGCCAGTGTGGTCGCGGGACGGGCGGGAACTGTTTTTCGCAAACTCGGAAGGTAGGCTCACGGTGAGCGAGTGTGCGGCTCAACACACAACCCAAGGCGATTCGTTTACCTACTCCAAGCCACGCCTGTGGGCCGATAAACAGCTTCTGGGCGGGAACCGTCTGTATTATGATGTCGTCCCGGACGGCAAGCGCTTCGCCGTGTTTGCGCAGCCCGAGTCCGAGGAGAAGCAGGGGAACGTCCACGTGACATTTTTGCTGAACTTCTTCGACGAGGTGGCGCGGAAAGTGCCGGTGAAGTAGGCTTGTGGCGCACGCTCCCAGCGTGCCGCGTTCACATTCGTGTGAACGCCGGAATGAACAAGACCATTGAGCCCGGGCGTCCCGAAGAGTCGGGACGCGGCACGGCACGGCCGTGCGCCACGTTGCTCGTATGATGAATTTCGAGTGGCCAGAGAGTTTTGGAGGCACAGTCGCACTATTTCGACATGGCAACCCGCAGGCGTTTGCCGCATGTTTATCCCGATGGCCGATGGCTGTTTCTTACTTGGCACTTGTTCGGGAGCTTGCCCACCGCCGCGTTTCCTCCGTCCAGCAAATTGACCGCAGGGCAGGCCTTTGTGTGGATGGATCGCTATGCCGACTCTGCGCGAAGCGGTCCTCTGTTTCTGAAACAAGCGATGGTTGCGCAGATCGTCTGCGATTCCTTTATGACGGGAATCGAACTGGGGCATTACGAGTTAGGCGCTTTCGTCGTGATGGCGAATCATGTTCACGGGTTACTGCGACCGCGGATCTCTCTGAGCCAGCTGCTGCAATCGCTGAAAGGGTTTACGGCGCGCCAAGCGAATAAGGCGCTGAAGCGAACAGGAGAGCCCTTCTGGCAGCGGGAATGCTACGACCATTGGGTGCGGGATGAGGCGGAGTGGGCGCGGATCGCGGCGTATATCGAAGAGAATCCTGTGAAGGCAGGGCTGGTGGCTCGCGCTGAGGACTTTCCGTGGTCGAGTGCGAATCGGGTGTGGCGGGAGCGTGTGGCGGGGCTTGTCATGAGTTCGAAGGCTGGTTCAGGGTAAAGGCGTGGCGCATGGCCGTGCTTTTTTCTAAGTGAAGCATGCCGAGTTCACACTCGTGGAACGCCTGGGGGTTTCCGGGAAACAGCCGGGCGTCCCATGAGTCGGGACGCGGCACGCTGGGAGCGTGCGCCACGTCACTGGGTGTGCGCCACGTTTGCGGGCTTGGGTCATGTTGCCAATTTGTCTTAGGCGGGGCGGGCGATTCGCTTGCCTGCGAGTACGGTGGCGCTGGGGAAGAGTCGCTGGTGGCCGGTCAGTTTGTTCGCGTAGTTATCCACGAAATCGAAGCTGCCTTCTTTGAGCTCCAGCACGGCGAGGTCGGCCGGCGCGCCCACTTTCAGCGTGCCGCGATTGCGGAAGAATGGGAACACGCGCGATGCATTCACAGTGGCGCGCGCTACAACCTGATCGAGCGACATGCCGAGAGCCAGGAACTTCGACATGACGTTCGGGAAATCGACCACTTGGCCGGTGCGGCCCGCGAGAGTCCAATCGGTCGAAAACGTGTCGGGGAGAAAGCCCGCTTTCAAAATGCTTTCGGCCATGTCCCAGCGCAGATGGCTGGTGCGTCCGTTGCCGAGGTCAAACACGACGCCGCGGCGGCGCGCTGCGAGCACTTCCGGCAGGATCTGGCCGTGGTCGTCGATGATGCTGTGCGGAGGGGGCGCAAACATGTGCGTCACGATGTCGCCCGGTTTCAGGAGCGCGAGTAGCTTGGGCAAGGGCGACACGGTTTGGCCGATGTGAATCATCACGGGCAGATGGAACGACGACGCGACTTCTTGCGCGCGCCGGAGCACTTCATAATCGTTGGGTCCGGCGACGTCCGCGGAGAGGCGCGCCTTGACGCCGGCGATGATCTCGCGGTTGTGGGCGATCGCCGCGCGCGCGGCGTCGACATCGGCACGGCGGAGGTCCATGGTGTCGCCTTCGGGCAGGATTCCGGCGCGCCCAATATTTATGAGAACGCGACAGAGCTGCGGCGAGGCTTTCGCCACGGGAATGACTTCGCCGATGCGATCGGCGCCTTGCGATCCGGCATCGACGAGTCCGGTGACGCCGTCGGCGAGGCAGAGCGCGGGTCCATCCTTCGCCACGGTGACGTGCGTGTGGATATCGAGCAAGCCGGGTACGACTAATTTGCCGCGCGCGTCCAACATGTCGGCGGCGTCGGCAGAGATGTGTTCCTTGATCGCGGCGATACGGCCCTGCGAGATGGCGACATCGCGGACGGCATCCAGCTTGCGCGAGGGATCGATGACGCGGCCTCCTTTGACGATGAGATCGTATTTCGGGGCTGCGGTGGCGTTCGTGGGAATGCGGAGAAGGGCCGCAGCACCGGTGGTGGTGTAGATAAACTGACGTCGGTTCATCACGTTCCTTTCAGACTGCCTGCCCTGAGGAACTCCGCGGCAAGGATCGCTCCGCATACAGCAGGATACGCAACGGCAGTCGTCTTTGCTATGGTCGCAGACTTCGCGCAAGCGATGACGAGTGCTGCGGGAGATCCAGCGGCTTTATCGCTGAACTCTCTTTCGGAAGCAGCACTCGTCATGTTGCGCCGGTTGCGAAGTGAACTTACGGCACGACGCGGATGAGCGTGGTCTTATCGTCGGCATGTCTGCCGAGGTAGTAACCCAGGAGCATACCGGCGCCGGTGAGCCCTCCAAAGATTGCCACTCCAGCTCCGGGGGAGTTCGCGACGGTTGCAGCGGTGTATCCTCCTGCGAGCACGCCAGCCACTGCTCCGAGGCCTCCGCCGAGTTTGCGGCCATACTTGCCGTGCGTTTCTCTCAGACTGAGGACACTTACGGAAGCACGTGGGATGGTTGCTCCTCCGCGCGGGTAAGTTGCGGCATCAGAGGTCGTCTTGACGTCCAGGACAAGAGCCTCTTCTCGAACGACGGTCACATCGCCGCTGACCGATGCGCCGCCGGGCAGAGTGAGTTGCACGTGCTTGCCCTGAATTCGTGGACCGACTTCGTTCCAAGTGAGATCCACTGGTTTCTCAGAGGCCATTGCGGTGGATTGCCCGACCAAGGCAAACACCGCTAAAAGTGCTACGAAAGATTTCAGATTTGTTGTGAGGTTCATGGGGTAACTTCCTTTCGATTGCAAGAGTACGCGCGAAGGTTCAAACGTTCCATGGATTGTGGCGCATTGCTCCATAATTCCGAGCGCACCGCTTAACTCATACGGATCAAACGACATCTCGAGTTACATTTGTGATACAGTGGCAGCCCAGAGGAAGTCTGTATGAGTTCTTCCGTGGTCCGCTTTGGAGCCTTCGAGGTTCATTTCCGGAGCGGTGAGCTACGAAAGTCGGGCGTTCGTTTAAAACTGCCAGGGCAGCCATTGCAAGTGCTGGAAGTTTTACTGGAACAGCCCGGTGTTGTTATCAGTCGCGATGAACTGCGCCACCGCCTGTGGGCGGACGATACGTTTGTCGATTTCGATAACGCCCTTAATACTGCCGTCAACAAGCTGCGCGAGGTGCTGTGCGATACGGCGACCAATCCCCGATTCATTGAAACCTTGCCGCGGCGCGGATATCGATTTATTGCGCACGTGGATCTTCCGGCAGCTGCGGCGCAAGCCCCAGAGCGCGGTGGCAAGCCGATGCTGGTCGTATTGCCTTTCGATAATTTGGGGCGCGATCCGGAGCAGGAATATTTCGCGGATGGCCTGACCGAAGAGATGATTTCGCATCTTGGACGGCTGCACTCGGCGAGATTGGGCGTGATTGCCCGCACGTCCGCCATGCAGTACAAGGGAACGAACAAGAGCGTGCTCGAAATCGGACGCGAATTGGGCGTGGATTTTGTGCTCGAAGGAACGGTGCGGCGCGGGGGAGATCGCGTGCGCATCACGGCGCAGCTCATCCGGGCCTCTGATCAGGTGCACTTGTGGGCGGAGAGCTACGACCGGACGTTAACGGACATCCTGGATATCCAGACCGAGGTTGCGCATCATATTGGGCGCTCGCTCGCGATGGAGTTGCTTCCCGGCGAGCCGCGATCCGCGCTCAATACCGCCGCTTACGAAGCGTACCTCAAGGGCCGGTTTCATTGGAGCCGGAGGACGGAAGAAGGCTTCAAGAAAGCGCTGGTTTGCTATCGGCAATCCATCGAGCTGGATCCGAACTATGCGCCGCCGTACGTGGGCCTGTCGGAGATTTACGGAGTGCTGGGGTTATATGGAGTGCTGGGGTGGAATCGATTCTCTCCTCCGGGTGAAGTGGCGGCGCGTGCGAAGGCCTCCGCCTTAATGGCGTTGAAGATTGATCCCAGTCTGCCGGAAGCGCACACCGCGCTCGCGTTCACGCGATTGGTGCACGATTGGGACTGGCACGGCGCGGAGGAAGAATTCAGGCTGGCGCTGGAACTCAACACGAATCAAGCCCTGAGCCACTGCTGGTACGCCTTTTATCTGGCGGCCGTAGGACGGCTGGACGAGGCGATCTTCGAAGTGAAGGCATCCCTGGCGCTTGATCCGTTATCGCTGGTGGCGAACACCCACGTCGGGTGGATTCTGTACTTGACGCGCCGGTACGACGAAGCCTTGCGCCAATTGAACTCCGTGCTGGAAATGGACCCGGATTTCGCGATCGCGCACGGCTATCTGGGTGTTTTGTATTTCCAGAAGATGCGGTATCGCGAGGCGCAGCGGGAATTCGGCAAAGCATTCAAGGCTTTTGGGAATCCAACGGTATACGCGGCACTGCGCGAATGCTATGAGGCGGCGCGAAAAGGAGAGCCGGCGCGCATCGTGCAAGACGATCTGTTATCGCCGTACCTGCGCGCGATCGTGCAGCTGAGCGTGGACCGCAAGGAGCAGGCGATGGATAGCTTGGAGCAAGCCTATGCGACGCGCTCGGGCTGGCTGATTTTCCTGGGATTAGAGCCCACGCTCGATGGTCTGAGATCGGACCCCAGGTTCGAAATTCTGTTGCGGCGATTAGGCCTAGCTCCGGATTCCGCGTCGCAGGGTGCGAGTGGCGCTGCGCCAGCGAGGGGTAACGCGGTCCACACCTTGAATTGACCGGAACGGCTGTCCTTAGGTGCAGATCCTAAAGCTCCAGCAAAAATCCCTTCTTCCCGACGTTCATCGCGCGCGTGGTGCCCATTTGAACGACGGCTCCTTCGGCTTCGTGGATGTGGCCGCAGAAGAAGTGGGCGGGTTGATGCTTTTCGATGAAGTCGCGCACGGCGCTGCTGCCGGCGTGGAGTCCATCTTTAATACGATCGAGCGCGGTGTTGAGGGGCGGGGCGTGGCAGATCAGAACTTGCGGCTTGTAGTCGGCGAAGGCGTCCAGCCGCTTGGCCATTTCGAGCTCGCTGTATTCTCCAGGCGTGTCGAAAGGCGTGGGTGTGGAATAGCCTAGGCCGGCGAAACGAAGGCCGCCGAGCTCGGCGGTGGCTCCGTGAAAATTGCGGAAGCCGTGGCGGGCGCAGAAGTCTGCGATATCACGTTCGGATTCGTGGTTGCCGGGGAGCAGATAGAGACGGTCGGCCTTGGGCGCGAGCAAAGGAGCGAGTTTTTCGAGGCCGCGTCCCCAATTGACCAGATCCCCGGCGCAGAAATAGGCGTCGGCCTCGGTGGCGAGGAGCTTCTCGAGCGCCCGGGCGTCGTTGTGGATGTCAGAGAATATCAGTATCTTTTTCATGCGTTTGCGGGTATCGAACGCTCCAGGCGCTCCTGGGTTCCATTGTGATCCTCAGGCGAATCGAAGACAAGTCTGTTTGTTTACAACTCCTTTACGATGCCCGGGATTCTCGTTCGGTATCATACGATAGAGAAGTCATGCCTGAGTCCTCCATTCCAAGCGTAAACAGTTGGCTCGAAGACGAGCTCTTTTCTCAATATCAGCACGACAAGCGCGACGTCGACCCTTCGTGGAAGACGGTGTTCGACGCGATGCCGCCGACGGCGGAGAACGCTGGTGCGAATGCGAATGGCGTTAACGGAAATGGCCCGGCCGTGACGGTGGATACGACGGCGCAGCCGAAGGCGATTGCGGCTCCGCCCTCAGGCCAACCTCAGAATCCGAATCCGCAAAATCCGAACGCGGCGGCGCAGGCGCACGTGTCGCACACGCCGGTTGTGGCGCTGGGCGAAGGCGACAAACTGCAGGCCCTGCGCGGACCCGCGCTGCGCATCGCCGAAAATATGACGGCGAGCTTGACGATGCCGGTGGCGACGAGCCAGCGCTCCATGCCCGTGAAGGTGATGGAAGAGAACCGCCGCGCCATCAACGAGCATCGTGCGCTTGCGGGCGAAGGAAAAATTTCGTTCACGCACTTGATCGCGTGGGCCATCGTGCGCGCGGTGGAAACCGTTCCGGCGATGAACGAAGCGTACACGGATGACGGCGCGGAAGCGTTCCGCGTGCATCGTGGACATGTGAATCTGGGCGTCGCGGTAGACGTGGCGGGCAAGGATGGCGCGCGGTCGCTGAAAGTTCCGTCCATCAAGAAGAGCGAAGCGATGAACTTCGCGCAGTTTGCGAAGGCCTTCGACGATATTGTGGCGCGGGCGCGCACGAATAAGCTGACGGTGGCGGATTTTGAAGGCACGACGCTTTCGATTACGAATCCGGGGACCGTGGGCACAGTCGGGTCGATTCCGCGATTGATGCCGGGGCAGGGCGCGATTGTGGCGACGGGCGCGATCGATTATCCGGCGGAATATCGCGGCGTGACGGAAGATATTCGCGCGTCCATGGGCTTGAGCAAGGTCATGACGGTGACGTGCACGTACGATCATCGCGTGATTCAGGGCGCGGAGTCGGGTGCGTTTTTGGCGCGTGTGCAGGCGCTGCTGGAAGGTGAAGGCGGGTTCTACGAGAGCATCTATCGGGACCTGGGCATCGCGGCGAAGCCGGTGCGCTGGGCGGTGGATCAAACGTCGGCTCCGGTGCTCAATTCGGATCCGCTGAAGCAGGCTGCTGTGGCGCGCTTGATTCAGGCGTGGCGCCAGCGCGGGCATTTAGTCGCGAACATCGATCCACTGGGCGTTCCAAGGGCTCCGCATCCGGATCTGGAGCTGGACGGGCACGGTCTGACGATTTGGGATTTGGATCGCACGTTCCAATGCGGACGTTTCGGCGTTCTGCCGCTGCGCGAGTTGATCGAGCAACTGCGCGCGACGTACGCAGGTCACATTGGCCTCGAATACGCACACGTGCCGAGTCCGGAAGAGCGCGAATGGTTCGAGCAGCGCGTGGAGCCGTCGCGGTTCCAGTGGCCGCTCGAAGTATCCTCACGGAAACGCGCGCTGAAGAGCGTGGTGGAAGCGGAAGGCTTCGAAGGCTTCCTGGAAAATCGCTTCAAGGGCAGCAAGCGCTTTTCGATCGAAGGCGGGGAATCTTTCATCGCGGCGATGGAAGAGTTGCTGGATCGCGCGGCTGCGGGCGGCGTGGAAGAATGCGTCGTCGGCATGGCGCATCGCGGCAGGTTGACGCTGCTGGCCAATGTGTTGGGCAAGGGCGTGGCGCAGATCTTCTCGGAATTCGAGGGCGAAGCGGACGACGATTTCGAAGGCTCCGGCGACGTGAAGTATCACCTGGGCGAAAGCGTGCGGCGCAAGATGTCGACGGGCAAGGAGATCACGGTGTTCGTGTCTCCGAATCCCAGCCACTTGGAAGCGGTGAATCCGGTGGTGGAAGGCATCGTGAGGCCGAAGCAGGACCGCATGGGCGATGCGGCGCGCGAGCGCGTGATTCCGGTGCTGGTGCATGGCGACGCGGCGATGGCGGGCCAGGGCGTCGTGGCTGAGACGATGAACATGTCGCAGCTAGAAGGCTACTGCACGGGCGGAACGCTGCACATCGTCATCAACAATCAGATTGGGTTTACGACGAATCCGGGCGCATCGCGCTCGACGACGTATTGTACGGACGTGGCGCTAATGGTGCATGCTCCGGTGCTGCACGTGAACGGCGACGATCTGGACGCGTGTTTGCGCGCGATGCAACTGGCGTTCGATTTCCGGCAGCGGTTCCATCGCGACGTGGTGGTGGACATTTTGTGCTGGCGCAAGCACGGCCACAACGAAGGCGACGATGCCAGCTATACGCAGCCGGTGCTCTATCGCAAGCTGAAGGATCGCAAGCCGGTGAGCGCAGGATATGCCGCGCGGCTGACGGCGCAAGGCACGGTGACTCCAGAAGAGGTCGAGGGCTGGTCTAGCGCGCAGAAGAAGCGCCTGTACGAAATTTACGATCAGACGCACCAGAACAAAGAAGACTGGGAGCTGAAAGAGCTCACGCCGATGGCTCCCGGGTTGATCCCGCAGGATCTGCCGCCGACCGGCGTGACGCGCGAGATGTTGGATCGCGTGGCAACGGGCATCACGGCGTTCCCGGCGGATTTCAATGTGCATCCGAAGCTGGCGCGCATGATGGATAAGCGCGCCGCTGCGTTGCAGGAAAACTCCATCGATTGGGCCATGGGGGAAGCGCTGGCGTTCGGGAGCCTGGTGCTCGAAGGTACTCCCGTGCGCTTGAGCGGGCAGGACGCCGGACGCGGAACGTTCAGCCATCGCCACGCGGAATATCACGACTACGAAACGGATCGCGTGTATTCGCCGCTGCAGCATCTGTCGCCCACGCAGGCGCGGTTCGATGTTTACAACAGCCCGCTGAGCGAATACGCGGTGATGGGCTTCGAGTTTGGGTATAGCGTCGCCGACCAATTGAGCCTGGTGCTGTGGGAAGCGCAGTACGGCGATTTCGTGAATGGCGCGCAGATCATTATCGATCAGTTCCTGTTCACGGCGGAATCCAAGTGGGCGCAGCCCAGCGGGCTGGTGCTGCTGTTGCCGCATGGACAAGAAGGCGGCGGGCCGGAGCATTCCAGCGCGCGTCTGGAGCGCTTCCTGCAAGTCTGCGGCGAAGGCAACGTGCAGGTGGTTTCGCCCAGCACTCCGGCGCAGTACTTCCACTTGCTGCGCAGGCAAATGCGCGGCGGTGCGGATCGCCGGGGATTGCGCAAGCCGCTGATCGTGATGGCTCCCAAGAGCCTGCTGCGGCATCCGAAGGTGATCTCGACGGCGGATGAACTCACGAACGGCGTGTTCCATCCGGTGCTGGCGGATCCCACGATTGCCGATCCCGCGTCGGTGCGCAAGATCGTGCTGTGCACGGGCAAGGTGTATTACGAATTGCTGGCCGCGCGCGATGCGCGGAAGGAATCGGATCCAGTGGCCGCGTCCACGGCGATTGTGCGCGTGGAGCAGTTCTATCCTTTCCCGGAAGTAGAGATCCGCGAAGTGCTGGAGCGCTACACCGGGGCGAGCGGCATCGTGTGGGCGCAGGAAGAACCGCGCAACATGGGCGCGTGGATTTTCATGCGCACGCGCTTGCAGCGCATTCTGGCGAATCAGGCGCGCGTGTTGGGCTATGCGGGACGTCCCGAAAGCGCGGCGACGGCTCCTGGCTCGGCGAAGCGCCACGCGCAGGAACAGACGGAGTTGATCGCGATGGCGTTCGAGCCTCCGACGATTGCGCGGCGGTGGCGGAAGCGGCTGATCCGCAAGCGCAAGAAGGACGCTCCGGTTACGTAAGCGTTGGGGATGGGCGGTCCGGTCAGCGCATATTGCGAATCGTGTTTGAGTGTACGGTCCCGGGTTTCCTCCCATATTTGGACACTACGGCGTGACCGTAGATTGAATTTTTGCGGAGCACGCGCGGTTTTCTGTGTCGTACGGACGTGTACGACGAATCAAATTATTACGCCGGCAGGAGATTTCGCGCGGCGCTGTTTATCACGAAGGTAGAGACCAAAGTGAGCGAGAAGGACATTCGCCGCGGATGGACAACTGATTAACAGTAATGTCGACAATCGGTAATAGGAATAATATCTCCAGTACACGGTTGCAACTGTGATGACCAGCCCCCAACTGCACGCTATCGTGATCCACGGGCGCCGTCTATAAAAGAAGAGAGAGCACATCGTAACGCACCAGACTATATCGGAGATGTAAAATCCCCAAGAGAGATTGGGTGAGACTGCATCTCTAGCCCAGAAATAAAGACCCTGCACTACTAGCGATGTAGCCATAAACACGAAGCTAAGAATTGGCATGAAAGCCATTAGGGCCGCACCGTGGTCCCTTCCCTTAAAATGCCTATTGTGTGCCCGTAGCGCAGCCATAAGAGGAGACTCGGAACAGTACAATCAAACACCATTCTTCGTGAGAATGCTCTAGCGAATCGCCGTCGGGGCGACCGTTGCGCCCGTAGCGCCTTTTAGCTTGATAGGCTGGATCACGAACGCGAATTCGTTCACGTGCTCGGCGGCCATGACGTCCAGCTTCAGGCTCTCCAGGATGTGAATGCCGTTCACCGCGAGCAGGATCTGGTGCACGGGTGAGCCAATCTTCGGATCGGGATTCGGATTCACTTCGACAGACCAATTGTCGGAGCCGATGAGCATGGGGTTCTGCTTGGCGAGCCATTCTGCGGCGCTGACGCCGATGCCGGGGTCGGTCTTCATGTAGCGGACGTTTTCTTTTCCCCACAGCTTGCCCCATCCAGTGTTGATGATGATGGCGTCGGCGGGCTCGAGCTTCAGGTTCTGGCGCTTGAGCGCGTCCTGCAAATCCTGCACGGTGATTTCGTAGGCATCGGGTAGAATGTCGACGCCTTTGAGCGCCGCGACGTCGATGAACACGCCGCGCGTCATCAGCGTGCCGACGTTTTCCACGCCGAGCTTGGTGAAGCCGGTGCGCGTGGCGATTTCATCCTGTTTGAAACAGTTGTAGAAGCCGTTGTCGATGCCCTGGTGGCTGAAGGCGTCGAACTGTGTGCCGAGCTGGCCGAGTTCGCCGATCACCATCTCCTCATTGCTGATGCGGCGGTTGGACTGCGGCAGCACGTTGGTGCGCTTGGTCAGGATCGTGAGCTGGCGCCCGGGGTAAAGGGGCATCGTGGCGGGATCCAGCACCTCGCCGAGTTCGATGACCTCACCGGTTTTGATGAGGCGGGCGGCCTTGAGCACGGTTTCGGGTTTCATCAGATTGCCGGAGCCGCGTTGATCTCCCGCGCCCCACTTGGAAGGGCAGCGGGCGGCCTCGGAAGGAGGGCTCCAGGTCTGGGCGCTGAGTGCGCCGGTGCAAAACGCGAGTGCAAGGATAGTGGATCGCATGAGTGTCCTTAAAAGTGTTGAGTGCTTGAAATAGTCTAACGGAAATTGTGCGGATGGCTGCTTGCGTGGGTCCCGAGCGTTGATATTTGCGATAAGAATTGTCCGCTCCCTGACGGTCGCGGTTCGGTGCTGGAGGGTGTCCGCTCCCTGACGGTCGCGGTTCGGTGCTGGATATTGTTCGCATTCGCAACATCAGCACCGAACCCCCACAGTAAATGAGGGGACGCGCTTTCGATCTTTCCGCGACTTGCTGCTAGGAGCGGGGTTCGGAGTCGCGGAGGTCTGCTCGTTTTGTAAAGAGCGAAAAGAGCCACAGCACTCCGGCGAGGAACACAACGACCATTGCGCCGCGCATGAGGCTCGCGAGGAAGGCGGGCGTGAGATCGGGCCACGTGAAGTGGAATTTCTGGAGTTGGCTTGCGCGATCGAGCATCCAGTGCCAGCCGGTGTGCGCGACGATGGCCGAGAGAATGATCGTTCCCATGCGCTCGGCGACGACGAAGCGGAACAGCAGAGCGAGCACGGGGATGAAGACGATCAGCACGAGCAACTGCCCGAGCTCCACGCCGATGTTGAACGAAAGCAGCGACGTCAGCATGTGACTTCCTGCGAATTGCAGCGTTTGCCGCAGGGCGAAGGAGAAGCCGAAGCCGTGGACGAGTCCAAAGGCGAAGGTGATGATCCAGCGGCGATGCACGGTGCTGGTGCCTGCGATGTTTTCGAGCGCCATATATACGATGGACGCGGCGATGAGCGTTTCGATGAGCGGCGGGAACCACAGCGCGTCCGGCGCGAGATCGTATGCCGAGGCGATCAGCGTGATGGAATGCGCGACGGTGAACGCGGTGACGATGGGGACGAGCGCGCGCAGCTTGCGGAACGGGATCACGAGGCAGAGCAAGAAGAGCAAGTGATCGGTACCGTCGAGGATGTGCAGGAATCCAGAACGTATGAAACGCGCGGCGGCTTGATACCAGCGTGGATCCAGGCGGACGAGTCCGGGGTTGCCATCGAGTTCAAAGGCGCGGATGGTGCCGTTGGGCGCGAGGAAGCGGAGCGAATCGATCACGCGCAGGCCGAGGTTTTCGAGACGCGCATGGATCGAGAAGAGCGCTTGATCGGAATGAATGGGGTATTCGAAGAGAACGTCTAAATAGGTTTGGTCCCAGACGACGTTGGTTTCGGGCAAGAGCTTGGGTCCGGTGACGTGCGCACGGGCGGTGTCGAAATCGGCGAACGATTTGTCGGATTCGAGCGAAATGCGCGTGGCGACAATGCGCGGCTTCGGGAGTATGGCGTCATTTTCATAAAGGTCGATGAAGTCCGAGAGCCACAGGCTGGCCGCGCCGGGGAGCATGGGCTCGACTTTTTCGAGATCGAGATAGCCGACTCGTTTATCGGACGAAGGCTTCTCCGGAAAAACAATATCGCGCATGGCTTTCAGGGGCACGCGCATGAGGAGTTCGGCGTGCTGGCCGGAAGGCTTGAAGAACGTCTGGAGGCTGACGTCGTTGGGGATGTCGTGCGCGAACGACGTGGATGCTAGGGCAAGGAAAATGGCGATCGTGCCCAGTGTTGTGTAGGGTCGGGTTGTGTATAATGCTCCCACGTTGGCGCGTCGTATCGTAGCTTAACATCGGCGTTCGATACGGGTGTTTGATGCCAGCGGGAGGAAAACGGAATGAGACGTGAAGTCCGAATCGGCCTTGGTTTTGTGGCCGCGATTGTTGTGCTGGGTGCCGGATCCATGTTCGTCGATCGGCATGCGACGGTGAGCGCCGCGACGGTGATGGCTCCGCGCTTCGAAGTGGATCCCATGTGGCCGAAGCCGCTGCCGAATCACTGGGTGATCGGCATGACGATCGGCGTTTCGGTGGACGCGAAGGACAACGTGTGGATCATCCACCGGCAGGGTTCGCTCGAGCCGAAAGAGGTGTATCAAATCGCGAAGCCCACACCCGCGGCGGAATGCTGCACGCCGGCGCCTCCGATCCTGTCGTTCGATCAAGCGGGGAATTTGGTGAAGTCGTGGGGAGGTCCGGGCGCAGGATACGATTGGCCGGATTCGAATCACGGGATTACGGTGGACTACAAGGGCAATGTGTGGATCGGCGGCAATGGCCGTGGTCCGCAGCCGACGCCCGTTGCTGCCGAGACGGGCGTCACGGCGGAAGCGTCCACGGTGACGGCGAAGTTCAAGGACAACGAAATTCTGAAGTTCACACAGGATGGAAAATTCCTGATGCAGATCGGCAAGCCGGATCAGAGCAAGGGCAGCAACGATCTGGCGAATTTGAAGGGTCCGGCAAAGCTGACGATTGATCCGAAGACGAATGAGTTGTATGTGGCCGATGGTTACGGCAATCATCGCGTGATTGTGTTCGACGCGGATTCCGGGAAATACAAGCGGCACTGGGGCGCGTACGGCAAGACGCCGGATGATAAGGACCAGGGCCCGTACAATCCCGAGGCTCCTCCGGCTCCGCAGTTCCGCAATCCGGTGCATTGCGCGGAGTTGTCGAACGACGGGTTGCTCTATGTGTGCGATCGCTCGAACGATCGCATCCAAGTGTTCAAGCCAGACGGGACGTTTGTGAAAGAAGTGATCATCGCGAAGAACACGCGAGGCGATGGATCGGTGTGGGATATCGCGTTTTCGAAGGATCCGCAGCAGAAGTACATTTACCTGTGCGATGGATCGAACGAGAAGATCTACGTGATTCAGCGCGACACGATGGAGATCCTGACGAGCTTCGGCGACGGTGGGCGGCAGCCGGGCGAATTCTACGCGGTGCACGGCATCGCGACGGATTCGAAGGGCAATATCTACACGACGGAAACGTATCACGGGCAGCGCGTGCAGAAGTTCGTGTATAAAGGCATGGCTCCGGTGGTGAAGAAAGACCAGGGCGTGGTCTGGCCGAAGAAGGGATAGCGCTGCCAGTTGGTACATTGAAATCGTGAGTCGATTCCTCGCGATTGTAGTTATTCTTGCCGGGCCTGCGGCATTCGCACAAAATCCGAATCTGGAAGCTTTGAAAGCGAAGGCGGCGGCGGGAGATCGCGCGTCGCAATATTCGCTGGGCGAGGATTATCGCTTAGGTCTGGCGGGTGTAACACCCGACGGTAAGACATCCGAGTATTACTACAAAATGGCTGCTGCACAAGGCATGCCGGAGGCGCAGCAGGCGCTGGCGATGCTGTATTACGAGGGCGAGATGATCCCGCAGAATTATCCCGAAGCGCTGCGCTGGTTTCGCGCGGCGGCGGACTTGGGATTGCCGGAAGCGAAGTTCTACATCGGCGCAATGTACGATGGCGGTTTGGGCGTAAAGCGCGATTACCTGGAAGCCGCGAAATGGTTCAAGATCGCCGCGGATTTGAACATGGCGGATGCGCAATACAACCTCGGTGTGATGTATGCGAACGGCGTGGGAGTGGAGCGGAATTACGCGGAGGCGGCGCGGCTATATAAGTTAGCGGCGGAGCAACGAAAACTCCCGGAGGCGGAGTTCAATCTGGCCGCGTTGTACGACGTCGGGCTCGGAGTTCCGGTCGATCATCAAGAAGCGGCTCGCTGGTATCGCGATGCGGCGGAGCAGGGACATGCCGCATCGCAGTTCAACATCGGGCTGATGTATGCAGGCGGCCAGGGCGTGGCACAGGATTTCGCGGAGGCCGCAAAGTGGTATCGCATGGCGGCGGATCAGGGAGCAGCGGAAGCCGCGTACAACCTGGGTGTGCTGTACGCGCAAGGGCAAGGCGTGAAGCAGGATTTCAAGGAAGCCGTTCGATTGTACACGCTGGCCGCGGAGCAGGGCCACGGCGATGCGCAGTTCAACCTGGGAGGCATGTATGCCACGGGGCGCGGGATCGCGCGTGATGACGTGGAGGCGTACAAGTGGATTTCGATGGCGGCGTCCAAGGGCGACATGGATGCGGCGCGGGCGATGGATCGCCTGACGGGGCGGATGACGCCAGTGCAGGTGGAAGAAGCAAAAAAGAGAATTTCCGCATGGAAATCGTGTAACTCTAAGGAAGCGTGCGACCTACGCGTGAAGTAGGGCGTCCGGAAAGAGTTTGAGGGACGGAGCGAGCTTGCTTCCAAGCCGCATCCCAGATAGAATCAGAAGTTTCGAGCACTAACCGGGAGGATGCATGACCGTTGAGCAGAAGGTCAAACAAATTATCGTCGAGCAGCTGGGAGTGGATGAGGCGCAAGTCGACCCCACCGCGAGCTTCGTCGACGATCTGGGCGCCGATTCGCTGGACATCGTTGAACTAGTGATGGCGTTCGAGGAAGCGTTTGACATCGATATTCCCGACGAAGACGCCGAGAAGATTGGCACCGTCAAGAACGCGATTGACTACATCGAATCCAAGAAGAAGTAGTTTCCGCTAGTCCAACTGGAGTCCCGCTTGCAACGAAGAGTTGTTGTTACCGGTGTCGGTCTTGTGACCTCGGTAGGCATCGGCACGGAAACCGTCTGGGAGGCCATCAAGAAAGGTACGAATGGTATCGCAACCATTACGGCCTTTGATGCCACCGATTTCAATTGCCGAATTGCCGGTGAGGTGAAGGGTTTCGACCCGGCGAATTACGTCGAGAAAAAAGAAATCAAGAAGATGGGCCGCTTTATCCAGTTCGCCATCGCGGCGGCGGATTTTGCGGTGCAGGGTGCCGGCCTCAAGAAGGTTGTAGATCCTGACGAAGCCGAACGTGTCGGTGTATACATCGGCAGCGGCATCGGCGGATTCGAAGTGATCGAGCGCGAGCATAAGATTTTGCTCGAAAAGGGTCCTTCGCGCATCTCGCCGTTCTTTATCCCTGCGACCATCGTCAACTTGGCGTCCGGCCATGTGTCGATTCGGACGGGCGCGAAAGGTCCGAATTCTGCGACCGCGACCGCGTGTACGACGAGCGCGCATTCCATCGGCGATAGTTACCGCTTGATCCGCTACGGCGATGCCGACGTGATGATTTGCGGCGGAGCCGAAGCGGCCATCACGCCCATGGGCATCGGCGGATTCGCGGCGATGAGAGCGCTCTCGCAGCGCAACGACGATGCGGCGCATGCGTGCCGCCCTTGGGATAAAGATCGCGATGGCTTCATCGTTGGCGAAGGCGCGGGCATTTTGGTTTTAGAAGAACTGGAACACGCCAAGGCGCGGGGCGCGAATATTCTGGCCGAAATCGTCGGCTACGGCATGTCGGGCGATGCGTATCACATCACTTCGCCTTCGGAAGATGGCGACGGGGCATTCCGCGTCATGCGCAATTGTTTGCGCGACGCGGGCGTGGATCCGAGCATTGTCGACTATATCAACGCGCACGGAACGTCCACTCCGGTGGGCGATCGCATTGAATCGCTCGCCATTAAGCGGGTGTTCGGCGAACATGCGCATAAGGTGGCGGTGAGCTCCACGAAATCCATGACGGGTCACTTGTTGGGTGGCGCGGGCGGCGTGGAAGCCGGCTTTACGGTGCTGGCAATTCGCGATCAGATTGCTCCGCCGACGATCAATCACGAGCATCCCGACGTGGAGTGCGATCTCGACTATATTCCCAATCAGGCGCGGCCGATGAAGATCGACTATGCGCTCTCAAATTCGTTCGGCTTCGGCGGAACGAACGGTTGTTTGCTGTTCCGCAAGTACGTAGCCTAAGTTTTTCGTAAGTTATTTCGCGTTTTAACCCATGTCTTTAACCCAATGAAGATTATTGTTGCCATTAAGCAAGTGCCTTTGCGCGATTCTCCGCTGCAGGTGGCCGCATCAGGTTTGTGGATCGACGAAGACTCGCTCAGCTTCGAGATCAACGAGCCGGACGCCTATGCGCTCGAAGAAGCGCTGCAGTTGAAAGAGAAGCACGGCGGCGAGGTTGTGGTGCTGTGCGCGGGTCCCGAACGAACGGCGCAGACCATTCGCGAGGCGCTGGCGAAGGGCGCGGATCGCGCGATCCACATCGAGACGGAAGAACTGAATCAGCTCGACACTTTGAGCGTCGCGAAATTACTGGCTGCTGCGGTGAAAGACGAGAATCCGGATTTGATTCTGACGGGCTTGCAGTCGGACGATCTCGGGTCCGGACAAACTGGCGTGGTCATGGCGGAACTGCTCGGCTTCGCGCACTCCACGATCATCATGCAGGTGGAGGTCGACGGCACGCGCATTAAGGTCAAGCGCGAGCTCGAAGACGGCTGGTTCCAGCACATCGGCATGCCTTTGCCCGCGGTGCTGACGATCCAAAGCGGCTTGAATAAGCTGCGTTACGCCACGCTGATGGGCATCAAGAAAGCCAAGACGAAAGAGATTCGCCAGGTAACGCCGGCGGACTTAGGCGGTGTTCCGGCGGCGGTGGCGGCGATTTCGAAAGTATCGGCTCCGCACAAACAAAAACAGGCGCAGATTTTTGAGGGCGAT
>CAITIX010000137.1 GCA_903892565.1 uncultured Acidobacteriia bacterium | reverse complement strand
TGGCAACCGATGTGGCCAGCTCGCTCGCGACCGCTTCCAGGTCGTCCTTTGCGCGTGCCACCAGCACGAGATTTGCCCCTTGGCGGGCCGCGACACGGGCGACGGATGCGCCAATGCCGCGCGACGCCCCAGTGACAATGATCGTGCGATTGTCGAGACGATACGGATTCTGTTCCATACCCTTAAGTCTAACGCCCTCGGCGCGGTACACTTGATCGCAATCATTACCGCCACTTTTCCGAGCGGATCTTTAGCCCAGGGGGGGCAGCACACGATGGCTCTGAGTTACGCATTTACGGAGGAACAAGAAGACCTCCGACAGATGGTGCGCGAATTTGCGACCGCGGAGATTCTTCCACTCGTTGAAGAAGCAGAACGGCACGAGAAGTTCCCCGTTGAGGTGATCCCGAAGTTGGGAGAACTCGGACTCTTGGGAATCGTGTTCCCAGAGGAATACGGTGGCATTGGCGCCGACAAGATCATGGAGTGCATCTTCGTTGAGGAGATGGCAAAGGTTTCTGCCGGAATCACCGCATCGGTGAACGCACACGCAGACCTTGCGGCATTCCCGATTTACAAGTTTGGTACCGAGGAGCAGCGCACCCGCTATCTCCCCGACGCAATTGCCGGCGAGACCATTGGTGCATACGCCATCACCGAGCCGAACACTGGTTCCGATGCCGCAGGGCTTGCGACCCACGCCGTCAAGAAGGGCGACTCCTACGTCATCAACGGCCGCAAGAACTTCATCACCAACGGAACCGTCTGCGACTTTTGTCTCGTTGCGGCCTACACCGACAAGAGTAAGCGCGGCGAGGGCATCAGCGTCTTCATCGTGGACCGTAACACCCCGGGTTTTGAGGTCACACGCAAGCTTGAAAAGATGGGTCACCGCTCATCCGACACCGCTGAGTTGCTCTTTGAGGACTGCGTTGTTCCGGAAGAGGCACTTCTGGGTGGCAAGGAAGGTGCATTTGGCGCATTGATGGAAGCGCTGATCACCGGTCGCGTGTCGCATGGTGTGAAGTCTGCGGCGATTGCAGAGGCCGCCTTTGAGGCAGCACTGCAGTACGCAACCGAGCGCGAAGCCTTTGGACGTTCGCTCTCCAAGTTTCAGGCGATTCGTTTCAAGCTTGCCACGATGGCAACCCAAATTGAGGCAGCAAAGGCATTGGCCTACAAGGCAGCCTGGCTGTACGCCAATGGCAAGCCATGCGTCAAGGAAGCCTCAATGGCGAAGTACTTCTCCGCTGAGGTCGCCGATTACGTCACTCGTGAAGCAGTCCAAATTCACGGCGGCTACGGCTACGTCATCGAGTACCCGGTTGAGCGGTACTACCGTGATGCGAAGCTCGCATCGATTACCGAAGGTACGAGCGAGATCCAGCAGATGATCATCAGCAAGGAACTCGGTTTGTAGGACGTTTCCTGCCGAGTCACGCCCCCGACGCTCTTTTGTTAATCAGCGTCAGGGGCGTGCCGGCTGTTATCTCCGCCAACTGCTTTCGTTAGAGTTGGAGGACAAAATTGCCGGCTCGCAGGATAACGCTCGCACCCTTAGGAACCGAGGCGATTTCGCCGGAAGAGATGAGCAAATGGCATTCCGCCGTTGCAAATTGCTTCGGTACGAATGCCGCTCAGAATTTCACGGAGCATCGGGGGGAGAAGAATCTCAGTACCTCGAGGCGACATATGCTCGCCCTGATCCAAATTAAGCGATCGAAGACTTGCGGGGCTTTATTTGAGGAGCGCTCCACCTAGAAGCGCGCGAACACCACGCGCTTCGGAGCGGAGCAAGGGGACGTTGCGAGAGCACAGATGCGACCGCGTCCTCCACCACTTCACCTGAGTTGAAACACGGGATGATTACCGCAACGGGAAGCGTTGGTGCGATATCCCTCATCGGCGTTGACATCTATATGAGGCCAGTCCGCTTTTTTTCAAGTCAGTTTGCGTGCAGCGGGATTGCTGATTTTGAATTTCATC
>CAITIX010000136.1 GCA_903892565.1 uncultured Acidobacteriia bacterium | reverse complement strand
GACTGCTCGCCGGACCCGCGCGTATAACTCCACTGTGTACACCTCTCCGGTGTTCCACAAACACGTCAGGATGTCTGCTGGAACCAGTTTCCCGGCGGTCTAGTTTCTTCCCGCCGTATCGCCGCTCACGCGGCGTTTACTGGCCTAGTTTGCCACTGGCGCTTATAATACGACGTGGTTCGCAAGGCCTCTCCCCTAGGCGAAGCCCAAGAGGACATTATCCACCCGGCAGAATCGGCTTCAAGCTTTCCCATTAGTGCGTTAGACGGCCAAGTCAGATACAGCGCTCATCGGAACCACTGGGCCAATTCATCCCGCGCCAGTCCGCTGAGTTGCTGCGCGATAAATTCGTTAAGGGATTCTGGATCTGGCTCGAACCGAGCCGCTCGAAGCCTCAGGTCCCAGGATGAGTAGTCCGACGGATCAGCTCCGACAATCATTCCGACGCCGTGCCTTGATGCCTCCTCCTCGATTCGCTTCAATAGTGCGATGAGGTCATCATTAGATTCTTCTCCAGCGGGAACGTGCAGCCATACATAGGCCTGCGTCGCCGCACGACGATGGGAGAGGGCCTCGAACACTGCAGTTACGTCTATTCCGTCGAACGGCTTGATCTCAAATGTAATGAGGTCAAAAAACTTCCCGGGTACGTGCGGGAAAACCCTAAGAGCGGCCGTTACTATGTCAGGCCGGGTCCAGGTGCCGCCCGTGTCACGCCTCCCTTGCCTGGCCGTTACCTCGACGACGTGACTCCGAAAACGCAAGTCCCGAGCCCACTGTTTCCGGAGCACTTCTGCCACCGGATCGTAAAGTTCGCCTTCAGAAATTCGCTGAACCGAAATGGGAGGTGACGAAGAGCTGGCCGACTCAGTGTTGGGCTGGACAGGCGGCACCTGTGTCACTAAGCTGACGCTGCCACCTCTCCCACGCCCGAGTTCCAGTAAACCAGAGTCGACTAGGCGATCCCTGATGGGCCAATAGGTTTCTTCGTCCCATCCTAGTTCAAGTCGCAGCGTGACATTACCCGCGTGCCCGCCCTTTTCTTTGATTTTTGCAATCAACTGCTCTTGCTTTTCCGATACATCATTGTGGGCTAACGGCAAATCTGGCACGGTCAATCCTCCAACGATTTCGCTTGCTGCAATACAGACTACCTCAGTTTTAATCGCAGAAGGCGGTTCGACGAGCGCGGGGGTGGGGCAACAACAGAGCCCGCTATTGCTTTCCCCGATATCGTGGTGCCCGGGGTGGGACTTGAACCCACACTCTCCTTACGGAAAAACGGATTTTAAGTCCGTTGCGTCTGCCGATTTCGCCACCCGGGCCGGTGGAAGATGCGGAGCTGAACTCCTCAAGTCATTACAACACAGCGGTGCCGGCAATCCGAAATCGAAGCGACTATTTGCCCACCAAATGGGCCGCATCTTTTTCGTTCTCCGCGCAGATGGAATCGAGCAGTTCGGTGTCGAGTACGATATATTCGATCACCTTCACGGTCCAGGGCTTGGTGTAGGCCTTGGGATCGTCGATCGAGACGTCGATCTCCATGGTACCGTAGTTCACGCGCCGGAACCGTTCGGTCAATTTCGCGGCGCTGGTCAACGGACTGCCGATGCGATCCAGCCACATGCCATCGCGCAAGCCGTTCGTTTGCACAACGAGCGTATCGCCGTCCCATTTTCCCGTGGAGTAGCCATTGAAGGACGGCTGAGGATCCTGCGGCAGAGGCCTCCCATCGGTGAAGATCTGGCG
>CAITIX010000135.1 GCA_903892565.1 uncultured Acidobacteriia bacterium | reverse complement strand
TAGGCGAACGCACTCGCGGCGGTCATGCCGAGCTTGATGTCTCTCGCATCCGCGATCTTTCCGCCTGCGTCGTAAGCCTGCTCCAGACGCGGATGCTCGGGCTTTTCTACGTCCACGATGACCATCCCTTGCTTGCCTCCTGCGACGTAAGCATAGGTGCGCGCGACGTACAGATTCCGCGCGTCGGAGAGAGGCAGTTTCGCGTTGGGAACCATGCGCGGTGAGGCGAGGTTCGTCGTGTCCAAAACCTTCAGTCCTTCTTTATCGACGACGAACGCATAGCGGAACTGCACCGCTACGCCCTGCGGCTCCACGAGATCGGGAGCGCCGATTTGCGCTGTCACTTTTGGATGCGCGGGATCCGCGAGGTCTACCACGACCAGCCCCTTATCGCAGAGAATATAGGCGAACGTCCCGGCCAGCGTGATGCGCCGCGCTCCGTTCAGGATGCCTCCGGGATTGAATGCCCCGGCTTTCTTGAGAAAATTATTGCGAGGATTTCCGTCGAGAAGCGTGAGGACGCCCGGACTCTTGCTCTTCAAATTGGGATCGCCGATGATCACTAAGCCTTCTTCGAGATCGGTCACGTAGAGGAATCCATAGAACAAGGCTGCCGGAGTCTCTTCGTTTTCCGGAATGTGCGTTCTCAGCGGATCCACGGCCAAGGTGGAAGGCGATCCCACGGCGGTGGCGTATTTCGTCGGAACGTAAAAGCGTTGCCCGAGTGGCGAAACGGGAGCAGTGGTGATCTTTTCCGAAAAACTCTTATTGTCGATGTTGGCGATATCGTAAACGCGGAAGCCGCCCTTGCCCATGGCGGCGTACAGATATTCGCCGCGCGCCTGCAGATCGAGCACGGTGGAGCCCGCATGATGATCGGATTCTTCCAGTTCGCGCTCATGCTTTTCGAACTTCGCAAAGTTCGACGGATACGCGATCTTCTGTAAGTCGCTACCGAAAATCGCAGGAGGATCGTCATGCTCGGCCACGGTGACCGCATCGAAACCGGAGGCGCCCTCGGCCACATAAACGTAGCGGCCCAGGAAGTTCACGAGGTTCGTCCCCTGCATCAGCAGCTGTGCCATCCATGCGTTGTTGTCGCCATCCTTCGAGACGTGGCAATCTGTGCAGACCTTGGTTTCCTTGGCTCGCACGGTGTGAGGATAGTAGGGACTGAAGCCGAAGCCGCTGTAGCCTTCGGCGGAGATCGTCTGCTGCTGGTAATAGAGCCAGTCGCGATTCGCGTTCTGAGAGCTCACGACTACGGCGCACGTCGATCGCGTGGGCGCGATGCGATGTCCCGTGGCGGTGCCCTCCACGCCCAGCATATAGATATCGTCGCGCAGCACTTCGAAGTTGTAAGACGTGTAGTTGCGCGTCGTGAGGCCTTCATTGTGCAGCATGGGCTTCTTCGCGTTGGCGTACATGGGCAAGTGGCAGCCAAAGCAACTGGTGGTCCAGGAAGAATGGCAGGTGTAACACGTCATGCGCGTGTTGGCGTGGGCCAGTTTCGTCTCATCCTTTTCGGCAGGTCCCCACGTGGATCCATCCTTGAGCATGGTCTTCGCCAGGCGCGATGCTTCGCTATAGTGCTCGTTCCCTGGGGTGATGGTGTCGACTACCTGCACCACTTCCCAAGGCGCCTGTTTCGGATCCACCGACGAACGCTGATAGAGCTTGCCGTTTTCCCAATAAAAACGGCGTTGACCGCTGGAAGTGCGCAGCAGCGATAGGTCGTGACCACCCTTGGGTGCGGCCGCGGCGGACGTACGCAAGTTCGCCTTCTTTTGAATGGTCCCATGGCAATCCACGCAATCGATTTCTACGGCGTTGCGCGTTTCACCATATAAATTGCCGTCGCCATGGCTATCCTGCTCGAAGTGGCAATCCGTGCAATGCATGCCTTTTTCGAGATGAATGTCTTTGAGATGGACCGCCTCGTTAAACTTATTCTTGCTGTCGGCGGGAACGATGTTGTCCTTGGCGTCCAGCAGGTTTCCTTTGCGGTCGCGCTTGTACACCGCGCGGAAGACCCAGCCGTGGCCGTGGAAGTCGGCGAATTGCGTGTGCTGCAACTGCGCGTTGAACTCGGGCGTGCCGATCTTTTCGAGGAACGCTAGATCACCCCACTTGCCTTTCGCCGCCGCACCCTCGGGATTCGCGAGCCAGGCTTGATAGCGCTCTTCGTCCGTCGGATTCTTTTGTTTCGCCGGATACATGTGCTCGCCATCGGTTTCGTTGTCCCACCACAAGTAGCCAAGATACGTGGCGACCATATTCGTGCCCGGATGAATGTGGCACACGATGCACTGGCTGGTGGGAATGGCGCGCGTCAATTCGTGTTTGATGGGATGTCCCGATTCCGTCTTCGGAATCGTCGGGTCTATCTGCGCGCTGCGCCCCTGATTGCCGTATACGGAGTAAGGACCGGAATGAACCGGGGAGCGGTCGTTCGCATAAATGACGTGACACGCCATGCAGCCACTGTGGCGATAGTCGCCGGGATGATCGTTGGTTCCGGGCAGCGAGAGCAGGGGATCGAGCAATCGAGTCTTCTGCAATCCCAGAAACACGGGATCCGTACGCAGCGATGTGCCGAGCCCGCGATCGCTCAGCTTGTCATCCGGCAGGCCGGGCTCGTCTTCAGGATTCGGATTCCCCAGGTCTGCACGCGGACCACCGCCGCGTTCAAACACACGAAGAATATTTCCAGGCTGCGAAACCTCCCATCGGCCGAGCGGCTCGAGCTGTGGCAGGACCCCCTTGGTGCGGGTCAGCTCCTTATCCGGGGCCGGAAACATCGTGATCTTCTGCGGCTGGCCGTCGGCCGAATAGCTTTCGCCGAAGCGGGCGTTCTTGTACGGATACCCGCCGTTGTTGTAAAGCGCCGCCTGCCACAGCATGCCTCCGTGGGTCATCATGCTGGTGCGCACCGCGCGCGCTTCTTTGGCGTGACACGTGCCGCAGGTTTCCGCTGCGACGCGCAGGTCGCCAGGATTTACGAACTTGATATATTCCTTGTCCTCTTTCAGCCATTCGGCGTAGGAACGCACGGGATTCGCCGAGCTCTTCCCGAACATATTGGTCCGTGGACGAGGATGCGCCTGCATCCTCGCCTGCTCATATAACGGAGATCCCTTGTCTGTATTCGCCGGCTTCTGGACGTCGCTTTTTCCGCCGTGGCAATCGACACAAGCCAGCTGTACGGTGCCCGAGGGATGCATGCTCGGAGAATCGGTTAAACCATGACAGGAGATGCAGCCCGAGCTCCGCTCGAGGGCTTCTTCCCTCGTTTGTCCTCGGGCGATGGTCTGGCCTTGGGCAATGTGTGCCGCCCTTTGCGCGGTGGCCTGATTTTGGCTGCTCTCCTGTGCGCGCAAGAGTGCCCATCCAAAGAAGAGGCAGCAAGCCCCTACCAATACACTCAGCGCGAAGTGTTTAGAATCGGAACCGAACATTGACAGCCACCGAGTATAGCGTTGAACCAGTATAGATATCCTTGAAGCCTTGAAACGGAGCGAACACGTTGAACACGCCCGTGATCGCGATATTTTCCGAGAGCGCCGGGCGATACACCAGTCCGATACCGGAATCGGCGCCCACGCCGGCATGCACGCGGTTTTGGAACAGCAACAGCTCGAGCGGCTCCGTGTGATCGAAACGGATTAAATTCAAGTTGACCACGCCGCGCAACTTGGGAGTAATATCGACATCGGTCGCAGCGTTATAGATAAAGATGCCGGGGTTGACGAAGTTCGCTTGTCCTTGCGTCTTGCTGGTGCGCAAGCTGGGCAACAGGCTATCGCCCTGCACCAGGCCGACCGCGGTGCTGGTGAGACGAATCCCTTCGCGGTTCCAGAAGCTGAAGAAACCTCCGGCGAAATTTGGGTTGTCCACGATGGCGTCGAAGCCCCGCTCTGTG
>CAITIX010000134.1 GCA_903892565.1 uncultured Acidobacteriia bacterium | reverse complement strand
GAGCGCGCGGAGCGCCAGGCATTTTGCCGCCGGCGCTGTTATTCATGGGCTTGCGTCGCGAATACAACACGTACACGATTGGCGGCGACGTAGCATTTTCCAAACTGAAAGCGACCATTCAACGGCGCTGGGACTTCTATAAGGAAGACTCGACCTATACCCTCGACACAACAGGCCTCTTCGGAAAAAGTAATACAGGCCCATATTCCGCCTTTAATGAAGCGCAGCCGACGCACGGAATGACGCCCGGCTGGCTCGCCACGCTACTCACGGGTTCGAAACGCTTCCGGGTGCAGGGTCGCGCAACCTATTCGGGTGGGAACAGTAGCACGACGACCCACGAATTCTACGCAGGGGTCGCCGCGGGACCAGTCCAGCCACAGACAGAAGTGGTTGCCTTTGGTACAGCTCGCCGCCCCGTGGTTACGGGAAATGTTTCGGTCAGCGCGTTTCTCACGTCGAAACTGACGCTGGTGGATACCAGCTCGATTTCCAATGTGCGCATTGATGGCAATGAGAACTATACGCAGATCAGCACAACAAATCCCACGTTGAGCACGACGATCGGCTTCCAGTGTTTGGGCGTGCGGCTATTTACGAATTCGATCGACGCACGATATCGATTCACGAAGACGTTCTCGTCCTATGCGGCGTATCAATACTCGGACCGTTTGATTCGCTCCATGCAATCGCCGGCACCGATCCCGGGCGGATTCGTCGCGGATGGAGTTCTTTACCGCGAATCGAATCACCTGAATGCCGGAATCCTGGGGTTTGACTGGACGCCATCCAAGCTGCTGCGTGCGCACGTAGAAGGCGAACTAGGGCGCAATAGCAATCCCTTCACGCCGATCGGCGAGAAAAACTATCACGCGATCGACGCCCGCCTGCAGCACAACTACAAGAAATTGCAACTGACGGAGGCGTATCGCGAGAAGTACAACAACAACTCGGTGAGCGTCACGGCGTTCAGTTCCAAGAGCAGGAACTATTCGTTCTCAGGCACATGGACCGCGCAATCCTGGCTGGCCGTGGACGCCGGCTACTCGAAGCAGCACCTGGATACGGCCGGAGGAATTGCATTCTACGCTGGCACGCCGCGTCCTTCGCTGGTGACGGGACTGCTGTCGATTTACGAGAGCAATCTGCACAGCGTGAACGGTGGCGTGCGCTTTGACGTGCGCGGAAGGTTCGATATCTACCTCGCCGACAGCTATACACGCGACGCCGGCGATGGGCGCACGACGAACCCTGTTGCGTCCGGAACCCCCGCAGCGGTGTTCGGTTCCGTGCAGACATTCCCGCTCACGTATCATTCGCCGAGTGCGCGACTGTCCGTAAAATTGCGCGAAAACCTGCGATTCAACGCCGGGTATCAATATTACGGCTATCACGAAGACTTCGGGCTGCTCGGCGTGCAACAGAACTACCGCGCGCACACAGGTTATTCAAGTCTCGCGTACTCGTTTTGAAGACCGGCGTTAGTTCGGCCCGGTGCGCGGCGCAAGAATGTGGACCGCGAAATACGGAGCGCTCACGAGCGGATCGGGCTCGAACCAGCCGGATCCTTCCGCGCTCAACACCTCGAAGTAGTAGAAGACGTCCCAACTCCCCGCAAGGTCCGAACCCGGAATCGTAAAATGCACCTCGGGCGATGCTGGCTCCTCCAAAACCGTTTCCTTCGATTGTGGATCGAGCGTTCGATAATGCAGCCGCACCAGCGTCAGCTTCGGTGCCGGTTGTTTCGATGCCGATTTCGGCGGCGTGATCCGCAACGTCAGTAGCATGGGCTTGTCCGCAGCCGTGCTCTGGTAGGGCTTGTGGAAGATTTGGGGTCGCATCGTTACAGGGGCATTCGATGTCACATCCGCATAGAACACATTCCCACGATCCTTCGAAGATGGCTCCGGTGTCGCTTCCCTCAGGCGATTATCCGATCTAGACGCGTCCGTAATTTCTGTTCCGCGTAATGCATGCGCGTAAGCTGCACGCTGTTCTCGGGCGCGCTCCGCTGCATTCTCGCCGATGGACCGAAAATCGGGAATCGCCGAAGTCATCAGGACAGCGGCTGCGGATTCCAGACGCGTAGCGATATCCAGCGGAGTGAATTTGGCGGACGCGATACCAAGCCTCACGTTATGGACGGCTTCCCAAGCCGACGCGACGTGATCGGAGCCGCCCTCATCCGCCTGCGACGCCGCGGCGATGTGCAACGTGGCGGAACGTACGGCCTCATATTCCGCCAAATTCATTCCCTTGGGCGGCGTCGTATTCAGATCGTAGCCAAGCCGTCCCCATGCCCAATAAAACAATTCGTGGTTCTCGCCTGGTGTTGCGCCATTGTCGCCAATGGCATTTCGTGGCACGCGAACTTCAAAACTGGGCTGCCAGGCGATCGGTGGATGCAGCAGCGTGATTTGGCGATCTGCGCGGTTACCTGTGACTTCAGCTCCCTTGGTTTCATTCCCCTTGGCTTCACTACCACGAGCATCATTGCCACGAGCATCATTGCCATGAGCATCGATACCGTCGTTGTCCACGGAGACAAGATGACCCGCGTGTTCCACCGCATCGAACACGTCCCGCCTCGAACCGGAACTCTTCTCGACAGCAACGCTGCGAACCGCTGGACACAAGGCCAGGAGCACCCCCATTTCCGCCGAAGTGATCTTGCCGCCCACTCCCAGCGTGAGATCTACCGCCGCATCCGCCGCAGCGCGAGACACCACACACGCGGAGCGATAGGGGCGGACTAACTCCGGGAACACCACATGCGCGCGATTGAAGCGATTGCGCGCCAGCATCTGAAAATAGTTACGCCAGAACTCGTCGGTGGCATGCTCCAAGTTGGCATCAAGGTCTAGGCGAATGCCACGCAGCGCCGCTGCCCGCTCGCCGTGGGCTTTCGCGAAACGCCCGGTTGCGCGGATTTGTTCGGCCGCTTCCAGCAAGCCGTACAGTAGGCCGCGCACATCGCCCCCGCGAATGTAAGCCCCGCCCGAGGAGAACGGCTCGATGCGGAAGCTCTCCGGAGGATCCAGCGTGAGCTCCGCCACGAACTTCACTTTCAAATTCCGCGCGGCGATGGCCGCATTGAGTTCAGCGAGCCCCGTGTCCACGGGATTAGCCCACGCAAGGGACGTCGCGAGTATCCCTAGGAGGCCGAATGCGGCCAAGATAGGCATACTACTTCGCGGAACTATTTTATGGATTGATAACACGGATGTCGACACTTCGATTATCGTTGACCTACGCGGATTTCCGTTAGTCGGTCACCGCACTCCAGCCTCTTCGCGAAAGATCAAAATAAATCACAAGCCCACCCACGATACCCACGGCAAGTAGGACAAGCCCCGGCGTGGTTTCGTGCAACAATAATTTTCCCGTGCCGAACAGCACGCCGTAGATCAAGGCACAGCCCGCCGCCCAATCCAACAGATTCGCCCAGCCATTGCGGTCGGGCGGCACCTCGGGAGCAAGCTTCGCGATGGGCCCCCAGCCCGCCGCCATCGGACGCGTTCGGCGATAAAACGCCAGCAGCATCTCCCGCGGCTCCGGCGGGGTTGCGTACGTTACCGCAAGCCACACAACGGTCGTGATGCCCACGGTGATGATCATGATGTAGGCAAAGCTGCGCGGGTCATCGGAATCCATATGGAATCCACTTTGCAGTGTCAGCGAAACCACGAATGCCGCGATCATGGCCGAAACCTCACTCCATGCATTGATGCGCCACCAGAACCATCGCAACAAAAGAACGCTTCCCGTCCCGGCGCCCGTTACCAACAGCAGCTTCCATGCACCGGCGATGGAGTCGAGATAAAACGTGACGATCGCGGATATGACGGTGAGCAAAATCGTCGCCACCTGCGATGCTGCAACGTAATGGCAATCCGGCGCCGTGGGCTTCAAAAATCGGCGATAGAAATCGTTGACCAGGTAGCTTGCTCCCCAGTTGAGTTGCGTCGCGATGGTCGACATGTATGCTGCCGCAAACGCTGCTACCATCAGCCCTCTGAGCGAGGCCGGAAGATGCGCGATCATCACGCGGATGTAGCCCGTCTCCGGATCCTTCAAGCCAGGGAACAGAATCAGCGACGTGAGCGCGACGAGAATCCAGGGCCACGGCCTCACCGCATAGTGCGCTACGTTGAACCACAACGTCGCGAGCAACGAATGTTTTTCATCCTTGGCGCAGAACATGCGCTGCGCGATGTAGCCTCCGCCGCCCGGCTCTGCGCCCGGATACCAGGTGGCCCACCAGTTCAGCGAGATATAAACAAAAAACGTGATCATCGGCATCCATGCCGAATTCAGATCGGGCACGAAACTCAGCACGGAGCCCTGCGAGCCTCGCGTAAGATCTATAGCCGCGAGCTTGCTCTTCATGGCGTCAATGCCGCCCACCGCATTCACGGCGTAGACAGCCAGAACGATGACCATCCCCATCTTGATAACGAACTGGAACACGTCCGTGACTAATACACCCCACAATCCCGAGAGCGTGGAAATAGAGGATGTTACTGCGATCATCGCGATCACGATAAACAGCGCCTGCAATTTCGTGACGCCTAAAATGAGCGTCAGGATATCGACCATTGCTTTATTGACCCATCCGAGGATGATGCAGTTTATGGGGATTCCCAAGTAAATCGCACGGAAGCCGCGCAAAAACGCAGCAGGCTTGCCGGAGTAGCGGATCTCCGCAAACTCGATATCCGTCATCACGCCGGATCGCCGCCACAGGCGCGCATAAAAGAACACCGTCATCATGCCGCTTGCGGCAAAGCACCACCACAGCCAATTGCCGGCGATGCCTCCCTTGGCAACCATGCCGGTGACGGCGAGCGGGGTGTCCGCAGCAAACGTTGTCGCAACCATCGAAGTTCCCGCCAGCCACCAGGGAATGTTGCGACCGGATAAGAAGAACTCGTCAACGCTCTTGCCGGCTCGCCCGCGATAGTACAACCCGATGCCCAGGTTGAACAGGAAGTATGCGGCCACGACGGCCCAGTCGATAGGAGAAAGCTGCACTGACTTGGAATTATAGCGTCCCGGCTTCCATGCATGTCCCACATGGGACGTCCCGCACGCCGCTTCAACCGCATAAAATGGTTTCTTGCGCTACTTCTTCCGCTCGGCCATCCCGCCCCTCAATCGCGTACTTCTCGTCGAGAGCGGATCACGATCCATTCTCGAAAAGATGATCGAGGCATTCCGCCGGGTTTGCGCCTATTCCGGAGAAATTGACGTAATGACGTGTTACGCGGGAACCCCGGCGGGCGCCGATGGACGCATCTTTCGCGTCGCGGATTATCCTACGCCGAGTGCGCGCGAAGCGCTCTATCGGGAACTTGCCGCGCGCGGATACTCGGCCATCGCCATCATTTGCGCCGCCGAACCCATCATGACGAAATGGAAGTTTGCACTGGCGGCCCGCGTACCTGCGAAACTTCTGATCGTCAATGAGAACGCCGACTTCTTCTGGTGCGATCGCAGCAATTGGCGAGTCCTGGGGCATTTGATGCTCTACCGAGCGGGCATGACCGGAGCCTCAGCCGTGCCCACGCTCGCGCGATTGTTGTTTCTACCGCTTACCGCCGCGTATTTACTTGCCTACGCCGGAGCGGTGCACTTCCGAAGAAAGCTGCGCGCATAAAATAGGACCACAAGACAGATACAATAGGACGCACACACATGAAAGCCATCTACATTGAACAACACGGCGGACCCGAGGTTTTGAAGTTCGGAGATTTTGCCAAACCCGCTCCCGCCCCAGGCCAGGTTCTGGTGAAAGTCGCCGTCTCCGGCGTGAACTTCATCGACATTTATCAACGCAACGGACTTTATAAAATGCCTCTACCTGCCGTCCTTGGAGTGGAAGGCGCCGGTGTTGTGGAAGCACTCGGTGAAGGCGTTACGGGTTTCAAGCCCGGCGATTCGGTCGCCTGGACCATGGCTCGCGGCAGCTACGCTGAGTACGCGGCGGTTCCGGCCGTATCCCTGGTTCACGTCCCTGCACATGTGTCGATGAGCGATGCCGCGGCCGCGATGCTGCAAGGCATGACCGCCCACTATTTGACGCATTCGACGTTCCCCCTGGACAACACGCACACCGCTTTGGTGCACGCGGCGGCCGGCGGCACCGGACGATTGATCGTCCAAATGGCGAAGTTGCGCGGAGCACGCGTCATTGCCACTGCTGGATCCGCCGCCAAAGCGCAAGTTGCGCGCGAAGCGGGCGCGGATGAAGTCATCCTCTATAACGACACGGATTTCCAGGCATCGGTAAAACAACTGACCAACGGGGCAGGCGTCCACGTGGTTTATGATGGCGTCGGCAAAGCGACCTACGACAAGAGCATCGATTCGCTGCGTCCGAGAGGCATGATGGTCAGCTTTGGAAACGCCAGCGGCGCGGTGCCACCCGTGGATCTCCTCTCGCTCAGCACCAAGGGATCGCTTTTCCTCACGCGTCCAACGCTTGGGAATTATTCATCGCCCGAAGAACTCAAGTGGCGTTCTGGCGATCTGTTCTCCTGGATGAAAGACGGCAAGCTGAAACTCATGATCGAGAAAGAATATCCACTAGCGGACACAGCGCAGGCGCAGATCGATCTCGCCGGCCGTGGCACAATGGGCAAATTGCTCGTGACAATTTAGGAACTTGCGATAGGTACTTGTTATGACCTTGAGGCTCGCGGTTGCGGCATTGCTGGCTGTTTCGTTTTTCACAACAGCGGCGCTGGCGCATCATTCGTTCGAGGCCGAGTACGACGCCAACAAGCCGATCACGCTGGTTGGCGTCGTCACCAAATTCGAATGGACGAATCCTCATGCGCGCTTTTACGTGGACGTAAAGGATGACCAGGGTGGCACCATCAACTGGAATCTGGAACTCGCCAGTCCCAATGCCTTGGTGCATCAAGGCTGGAAACGAACATCTCTGAAAGTGGGCGATCGCGTTACGGTGGACGCGTGGCTCGCCAAAGACGGCTCGAAGATCGCCAACGCCAAGACGGTCGTCCTGGCGGACGGCACAAAGGTGGGCGCCGCATCATCCGGCGACACTGGCAAATAGTAGAGGATCAGCATGCAACGTCTTGCCCGCCTCATTTTTCCTCTCGCAATCTGGGCGCTGGCGTTTTCGCCTGGCGTTTTTGGACAAGCCGCAAAGCCTGTCCCTCGCACTGCCGACGGCTATCCAGATTTGAACGGCATGTGGGGACCCGACCACAATTTCATCTACGACATCGGCAGCACCTTAAAGAAGGGCGAGACTTTACCGCTGCAGTCGTGGGCGGAAAAAGCGACGAAGGAACACATGTCGAAGGACGATCCCGAGGCGAATTGTCTGCCCGCTGGTGTCCCTCGGATGGCTCCCTATCCTTGGAAGATCGTGCAACAACCCAAGCTGGTCGTCTTCCTGTTCGAAGGAAACATCCATACCTATCGCCAGATTTTTCTCGACGGCCGCCCTCATCCGGATGATCCCGACCCTACGTGGTACGGCCATTCCATCGGCAAGTGGGAAGGCGACACCCTCGTCGTTGACACCATCGGCTTCAACGACAAGTTCTGGTTCGATTTTGCCGGACATCCTCACACGGAAAAGCTCCACGTCACCGAACGCTTCCGCCGCTCCGATTACGGACACCTCGATCTGGAAGTGGTGATCGACGATCCCGGCGCCTACACCAAACCTTTTACGATGTACGGGCGCTCGCCGTTGGTGGAGAACTCCGAAATCATGGAGTACATCTGCAACGAGAACAATCAGGACGTAAGCCACATCGTCGGCAAAGATTCCCGCAAGTAAACACACTTACAAGTCGCGCCCCCCTTTACGTTGGCTCGTGCACGATGTATGATCTCGTGACCGCTTGCGTTTAATTGCGGCGAGCGCAAGGCAGTTTCAATCAACGTAGAGGAGAAATACACATGGCTGACGCGGCACCTGCTGTTGCAAATCCGGCTCCGCTCGGGCTCGCCGGATTCGGATTGACGACCGTCGTTCTGAGCTCCATCAATGCCGGCCTGCTTGCGGGAGACGGTCCAAATTTGGTGGCCGTTGTTGTGCCTCTCGCGTTTTCATTCGGCGGCGTAGGGCAGATTATCGCCGGAGTTCTCGAATATAAGAATGGCAACACGTTCGGAACCGTAGCGTTCACGTCGTACGGCTTATTTTGGTGGTGGTACGCATTCATGTTGTGGACGGCGGGCGCGGGATGGATCAAACCTCCCGCGGCGAATGCCGTAGGCGTGACGCTCCTCATGTGGGGCGTCTTCACGCTCTACATGTGGATCCCCACATTCCGCTTGAACTTCTGCCTTTGGTCCGTATTCCTCCTGCTGTGGATCACCTTTTTTGCACTGGCAGGCGGCGATCTAGGAATGGGTCCAAGCTGGCACACGGCCGGTGGATATCTCGGCCTTCTCACGGGCATCGACGCTCTCTATCTTTCTTTCGCCGAGGTCACAAACGCGACCGTGAAGAAGACCTGGCTGCCTGTTGGTGCGCCGATTTTGAAGGACTAACCGATTTGAAGGACTAGTTGTGGCGCGCGCGGTTGGCGCGCCTTCAGACGCTGGCGTATGATAGCAACGTTATCCTCATGCCCAGCGCACTCTTCACGCCCATTCAACTTCGCGATCTGACGCTCGCAAATCGTATCGTAATCTCGCCCTTGTGCCAGTACAGTGCCGTCGACGGTACGGCGCAGCCTTGGCATTGGATGCATCTTGGCAGTTTCGCCGTCTCTGGCGCGGGGCTCGTGATCCTCGAAGCCACCGCTATCAGCCCCGTCGGACGCATTTCACCGCAATGCCTAGGCCTCTACTCCGACGCCAACGAAGACGCCCTCACGCGCCTGCTGGCCGACCTGCGCCATTTTTCGAACATCCCGATGGGCATTCAGCTCAGCCATGCCGGACGCAAAGCGTCCACGCGGCCTACCTGGGATTTATGGAAGGGACACGGCGTGCCTGCGGAAGAAGGTGGATGGCGGCCCGTTGGTCCTTCCCCGGAAGCATTCACCACGGGTTGGCAAACTCCCGAGGAGCTGGATCACGCGGGCCTCGCGCGCATTCGCGACGAATTTGTTGCATCGACCGTCAGGGCGAATCGCTGCGGTTTCGATTGGATCGAAATTCACTGCGCTCACGGCTACTTGCTCCACGAGTTTTTGTCTCCGCTGACGAATCACCGTACCGATGAATACGGCGGCAGCGCCGAAAAGCGTGCTCGTTTTCCGCTCGAAGTCGCGCAGGCCATGCGCGCGGCGTTCCCCTCGGGCAAACCTCTCGGCGTGCGGATTACGGGCGAAGACTTCGTTCCTGGAGGTCTCACAATAGACGACTGCGTCAGGTTCGCAAAATCTCTCCGCGATATCGGCATCGATTACGTCACGCCCTCGGCAGGCAACGTTGCGCCCGGAATGAAGATTCCTCCCGTCGTCCCCGGCTATCTTGTACCGTTTGCCGAACGCGTGAAGCGGGAAACCGGAATCACCACGATGACAGTTGGCATGATCGTCGAAGCGCACCAAGCCAATAACATCATCGCGTCGGGCAAGGCCGACATGATCGCGATTGGACGCGCCATTATGGACGATCCTCGATGGCCGTGGCATGTCGCCGCGAAGCTCGGCGAAAAAATCGCGCTCTCGCCGCAGTATGCCCGCAGCAGTCCTGAGCACTGGCCCGCATATCCGATGGTCCACGGGTCGCTGCCCTGTCAACCGGAAGGCCAAGCCAAGATGGGCCACGCAACGCGAGAATAGCCCCAAGCAGGTGGCCTGCGCAGCAGGCTAATCGATGTCGTCTTTGTCCGAACCCGTGGCCACGGTCTTACCCGTTTTGCGCCATACAAGGAAAGCGTGAATGAGCGCTTCCAGATCGCCATCGAGCACGCGATCCACATCTCCCACCGCTAGCTTGGTCCGATGATCTTTAATCATGCGATAGGGCGCGAGCACGTAACTGCGGATCTGGCTACCGAAGTTGATCCCGAGCTTGGTGTCTTCCAGCTTGCGATCTTCCACGCGCTTCTTTTCCATCTCGTGCTCGTATAACTTCGCGCGCAGTTGCTTCATGGCACTGGCGCGATTCTTGTGCTGACTGCGTTCGTTCTGGCACTGGACGACAATGTTCGTCGGCAAGTGCGTCATGCGCACGGCCGAGTCCGTCCGGTTGACGTGCTGGCCTCCGGCGCCGCCCGCGCGAAACGTATCGACACGCAAGTCTTCCGGCCTGATATCGATTGTGATTTCGTCGTCGATTTGTGGATACACGAACACCGACGCAAACGACGTATGGCGCCGAGCGTTGGCGTCGAAAGGCGAAATGCGCACCAGACGATGCACGCCGACTTCGCTCTGCAACAGGCCGTAGGCGTTTTCGCCGTTCACTTCAAAGGTTACCGATTTGATGCCTGCGCCTTCGCCCTCGAGCCGATCGGTAATGATCGTCTCCATGCGATTGATTTCGGCCCACCGCAAATACATGCGCAGCAGCATCTCGGCCCAATCCTGGCTTTCGGTGCCTCCGGCGCCCGGGTGAATCGTAATGATCGCGCTCGCCGAATCATTCTCTCCTGCGAGCAGCATCTGCGTCTCAAGCTTTTCGAGATAGCCGCCCAGGCTCTTCATCTCGCGTTCCAAATCGCCTGTGACGTCTTCGCCTTCGCGTCCGAGCTCGAACAACGTATCGAGATCGCCGATGAGTCCGGAGATCTTCACGTCCTGTGCAACTTGCTCCTCCAGGCGCTTGCGATCCTGCATCACCTTCTGGCTTTTTTCCGGTTGCGCCCAGAAATCCGGCGCATTGATCTGCTCTTCGGTTTTGGCTAGCTGAGCCTTACGGGCGGGCGCGTCAAAGATAGCTCCGCACAGCGTCAGCCTGCTGGCGGAGCGTAACGTATTCTCTTTCCAGTTCGTCGAAAGTCATCCTTTATCAGCTTAGCAAGCCCTCTTCCTTGATAGAATGAGCCGACCGTCTTTCAGTGAGATTCGTTCAGAGAGGTTCGCCAAGATGAAATTCCTTTTCGTATCGGGTGCCGCGCTTGCGTTCTTGTCATCGGCGCCCTTTGTCTTTGCCCAGCAAGCGTCGCGCCCGGCGAACTATCCCGCCGATATTTCCACAGACTCGGGCTTTCGTTTGCCGCTACTAAAGCGCGATCAACTGGACGACCTTGGAAAGAAAGCCTACGACGACGCGGCACCCGGAGAACGTTCCATTGCCGGATTGCGCGGCCCTTTAGGCATTCGTCTTTATAGTCCCCACGTCGCGGATCTGACGAATGCGCTGAGCCGCTATTTGCGTTACGACGCGGGGCTCGACCCGGCGCTGCGCGAGTTGATTATTCTTGCCACAGGCCGCGAATTCGGCAATCAGTTTGAGTGGGCCGCCCACGAACCGGTGGCACGAAAAGAAGGACTCAGCCAAGCCGCGATCGACGTCGTAAAGTTTCAAAAATCAACGTCGGACCTACCGGAAAAACAAGCGCTCGTGATTGAGTGGGCGCGCCAGATTTTCCGCCAGCACAAACTCAGCTCGGATACGTTCGCTGCGGCGCGGAAAGCTTTCGGCGAACGAGACATGGTGAACATCGCGGCGCTGATGGGCGCTTACGCATCCACTGCGATATTGCTCGAAACGTTCGACATGCAACTGGAGCCCGGCCAAGCGCCACCGCTTCCCTAGCGAGTGGGGTCTTCCAGTTTCAACAAGCGCCTGAACTTCGCGATTTCCTGCGGTGTGAGCGAGCGATAGCGTCCGGGTGGAACGTCGAGATCCAGAAATGCAATCTTGACTCGGCGGAGCTTCTCGACCAAACGGCCAAAATTTTGAATCATGATGCGAATCTGATTTTGCCGGCCTTCCGTGATCTTGATCTCGTACCACGGATTGACTCCCGGCTTGATCATCTTGATTTCCGCCGGCGCGGTGCGACGGCCATGCAAGGAAATGCCGTCGCGGAACGATTGCTCCTGCTCTTCCGTGAGATGACCATTCACTTTCACCACGTAGACCTTCGTGACGTGGTTCGAAGGAGCCGTGATGCGATGCGCGAATTCGCCGTCGTTGGTCATCAGCAAGAGGCCCTCACTGTTATAGTCCAAACGTCCGACCGGAAAAACGCGTTCGCGGATGCCGCGCATTAAGTGCATGACGGTTTCGCGTCCCTCTGGATCGGAAACCGTGGTGACGCAGCCCTTCGGTTTATTGAGGGCAATGTAAACGTTCTGCTTGGGAGCATGCAGCAGGCGCCCGTCCACTTTAATGTGGTCGCGCGAAAAATCCGCCTTCGAGCCGAGTTCGGTGATCACGTGCCCATTCACCGTGACGCGGCCTTCTAAGATGAGCTCTTCCGCCTTGCGTCGACTGGTCACGCCCGCACGCGATAGAATTTTCTGGAGCCGTTCCAGCTGCCCCGCTTCGTCCGACGAAGCTTCGAACTCCGCCGGCTCCTCTTTCGGGCCCGCCGTCTGCGCGAGCTTATCGGCTTGCGTAAATCCTTGCCGATCGGGCGAGCGCGGGCTCTTCTTGTTCTTGCGCTGGCCGGGACGCCCGGTTGGCGGAGCCTTCTTCTTAATCATCGTTGCTTTCTTTTATGTCCGGATCTGCTTTGGGTTCCGGGTCTGCTTTTGATGCCGAGTCGATTTCTGTTTCCGCGGCTGTTTCTGTTTCAGAAGCCGCTTCTGTTTCAGAGCTCACCGGCACAGCGGTTTCGGTCGCGGCCGGGGGCTCGGAGCCGTCCTCAGGGGAGGCTGCGGCAGCCTCTGTCAGCGGAAGAGTGGTCTGGTTATCCGGCTCGGCGATTTCCATACGGCCGAGCTCTTCGAATTCTTTCAGCGTCGGCAACTCGCCCACGCTCTTCAGTCCAAACTGTACCAGGAATTCCTTGGTGGTTTTGTACAGAATCGGCTTGCCGACGACGTTCTTCCGTCCGGATTCGGCGATCAACTTGCGATCAAGCAGCGTCTTCAGAACACCCGCGCCCTGCACGCCGCGAATTTCCATAATTTCCGGACCGGTGACCGGCTGTTTATAGGCGATCACGGCAAGCGTTTCGAGCGCCGCAAGCGAGAGCTTCAACGGCGGCGTCAACTTCTTGACGAACGCGCGTACCGCTTCGTGATGCTCCGGCTTGGTGGACATCTTGTAACCGCCGGCAACTTCGCGGATGGCGAGGCCGTGCTCGACCTTGGCCCATTCGGCGACCAGTTCGTCGAGACACCGCTTCACCACATCAATAGGACGTTCGAGCGCAGCGGCGATCTGTTGCGCGGATAGAGGCTCGTCGGTGACGTAAACAATCGCTTCGAGGATGGCGCGCAGTTGCGCGTCGTCACCGGCAGTGGGTCGCTCCTCCGCCAAGTCGGTCAATTCCGCGACGTCTACCTCGATCAGCTCAGCACGCTCCACCGTCGCCTCAACGGACACGGTTTCCGCGGAGATGGTTTCCGACGCCGCTTCTTCCGCTGCGGCTTCCGGGGCCACGATCTCGGCGTTTACCGGCTCGACGTTGACTGGCTCGTCGTTCACTTGCGCAACGCCGACTTGCTCAACGTTTACTTGCTGTACTTTTGACTTCTTTGCCATTGCCGATTATTGATACCCTTCGTCGACTGCCGAGGAGATTTCTCCGCCGGCGAACACCGTGTCATAGCCAGGCAGCCGCTTCAATCCAATTTCGCTGAATGCCTCGGCTTCTTGCGTGAGTCCGATGGCTTGCAGCTTTACCAATTCCAATAACGCCAAAAAGAGGCAGATCATCGCGCGGCGGCTCTTCTGACGCTCGAACAGCTCGCGCGCGGAGACCACTTCGCCGCGGCGTTCGTTCTCGAAAATTCTTCCGACGTAGCGGATCATGTCAGGCACCGAGACTTCGTCCCCCGAAACCTCGTAGACCGGGCGCTTCTTCGCGCGCTCCAGCACGCCCTGGAAGGTCTTGACCAAATCGTGCAGCGTTACCGAAAGGCCCGGCTCCATGCCGTCCTCGGCAAGGAACTGCTCCATCTGCGGATTGCTCCAGGCGGCCTCTTCTACCACGCGCTTCTGTTGCAGCATTTCTGCGGCGGTCTTGAAACGCTCGTGCTCCAGGAGCTGATTGACCAGCTCGGTGCGCGGATCCTCTTCCGGCTCCATCCTTTGCAGTTCGGGATCGCGCGGCAGCAGGGTCTTGGACTTGATCTGGATCAGCGTCGCGGCCATGTAGACGAATTCGGCGCTGAGCTCGATATCCATCTCCAAAGCCTTCTGGACGTACTCCAGGTATTGCGCGGTGATCTGAGCAATGGGGATGTCATAGATATCGATCTGCTGTTTCCGGATCAGATCCAGCAGCAGGTCGAGGGGCCCATCATAGTGCTCCAGGTGGAAATTTAACGGCGAGGACACTTGAATCAGAATAACATTCGCTGCCGGGCGGAGCTGAATTTGCATAGCCAGCTACACTGGAAGCATGGGTCCAGGTTCCGTTGAACGATCGCCAGGAGGCCGGAGCGCGCACTCGCGCGACCGTGCCGAAACTCCGAAGCGCAGCACCGGCGAGCGCATAAAGAACATCTGGCCCGATCTGCGCGAGATGATCCTGCCCCGGAGGAAACTCCTGGCGACCGGACTCGTGCTGATGGTGATCAATCGGGTGAGCGGCATGGTGCTGCCGTATTCCACGAAATTTCTGATCGACGACGTGATCGGCAAGCATCACGTGGAGATGCTCAAGTGGATCGTGCTCAGCGTGCTGGGCGCGACGCTCATCCAGGGCGTGACTTCTTTCACCCTGACCCAGTTGCTGTCAAAGTCGGGGCAGCGTCTCATTTCCGAGCTCCGCCAAAAGGTGCAGGAGCATATCGGACGGCTTTCCGTCAGCTACTACGATGCCAATCGCAGCGGCGTACTGGTGTCCCGAATCATGACCGACGTCGAAGGCGTCCGCAATCTGATCGGCACAGGGCTGGTGGAATTTGTAGGCGGGCTGCTCACGGCGTTGATCGCGCTAGTGGTGCTCATCCGCATTTCGCCGCTCATGACGGGATTGACCGCGTTGTTCGTGAGCGCGTTCGCGTTCGCGTTGAAGCAGGCGTTCACCAAGATCCGCCCGATTTTCCGCGAACGCGGCAAGATCACGGCGGAGGTGACCGGGCGACTGACGGAATCGCTGGGAGGCGTGCGCGTCGTCAAAGGCTATCACGCGGAAGAGCGCGAATCCGCGGTGTTCGGCCAAGGCGTGAAGAGGCTGCTGGATAACGTACTGCAATCGCTGACAGCGATGTCGTTAATGAGTCTTTCGGCCACGGTCCTGATGGGGATTGTCGGCGCTGTGATCATGTTCATGGGCGCACGGCAGATCTTCGCAGGGACGCTGACGCTGGGCGAGTTCATGACGTTCACCGCGTTCCTGGCGTTCTTAGTGGCTCCAGTATTCGGCGTCGTCGGCATCGGGACGCAGATCACGGAAGCGCTGGCGGGCCTGGATCGCACACATGAAGTCTTGAGCGAACGGCCGGAAGACGCGGATCCCAACAGGACCGTGAAGCTCGGCACCATCAAAGGGAACGTAACGTTCGATCAAGTTGGTTTCTCTTACGAAAAGGGCAAACCAGTGCTGTTCGACGTCAGCTTCCGTTCGGAACCGGGCACCGTAACCGCGCTGGTGGGCCCTTCGGGCTCCGGCAAGTCGACCATCATCAGCTTAATTGCCGCCTTTCATGGACCCACGGAAGGCCTGATTCAGGTCGACGGCGTGGATTTATCCACCGTGCGCCTGGATTCCTACCGCTCGCAACTTGGCGTGGTTTTGCAGGACACGTTCCTGTTTGACGGCAGCATCGAGGAAAACATCGCCTTCGCGCGTCCCAACGCCACGAAAGAGCAAATTCGCGAGGCCTGCCGCATCGCGCGCGTGGACGAGTTCGCCGAAAAATTCGAGAAAGGCTACGACACCGGGGTTGGCGAGCGCGGCGTGAAGCTTTCCGGAGGCCAGCGCCAGCGTGTATCCATCGCACGTGCGATCTTGGCCGATCCGCGCATCTTGATCTTGGACGAAGCGACCTCCAGCCTGGATTCCGAATCCGAGGCGCTGATTCAGGAAGGGCTGAATCACCTGATGGCCGGACGCACGACGTTCGTCATTGCGCATAGGCTTTCGACCATTCGTCGCGCCAATCAGATATTAGTGGTGGAGCAGGGCCGCGTGGTGGAGCGCGGGACGCACGAGGAATTGTACGCGCTCAACGGCCGCTACTGGGATCTGTACACGAAGCAGCACGGCGTGGAGTCGAACCTGTTCCTGGCTCCGGGTGAAGGAGATAGCATCCCCGAGGCGGAATCCAGCGGCGGGCCCAAGGGCGAACGCGGCGGCGTAGGCGACGCGATGCGCCTGATCCGCGGCGGCTGATTCCGGGCACCGAGAACTTCCGGATAGCGCATGTGAAGAGACCGAAGCGAGACCCGGTCCGGGAAGACCAGATTTGCATCGAGGCCCTTCTGGACGCCAGTTCACAAGAACAGGCAATGAACTGGTATTACTTGAGCTAGTGTTACTTGATATTGATTCAATAGGACCTAGCGGAGAGCACGATGAGCGACAAGCCGGCGTCGCCTGAGACGAAAGGTGTTTCAGTCCAGTTACTTGAAACTGTTGATTTGGGCCCTGAAATCGAGGGCATGGCAGGGCGCCGACTTCGAATGCGTATGGTGACCATCGAGCCTGGGGGCGTTTTCGGCCCCGTTCACGACCATAAAGACAGACCAGGCATCGTCTACGTATTGCAAGGAACCATCACCGACCATCGAAATGGCGTCGCTACAGACTATGGACCAGGAGTGGGCTGGCCCGAAGATAGGAACACCACACACTGGCTTGAGAACAGAGGAGCGATTCCGGCGGTGGAGATCTCGGTCGACATCGTTAGGCAAGAGTAAGAGTACGTTTCCCATTCCAAGGCCGGACACTTGTAACGCGACGAGACAGCTGTACGATTGATCCGCCGCCTTGCGGGAAGCACCCGGAAGCCACTCTGCTGGACGGGCCATTGCGCGGCGGCAAGACGGACCGCTCTAAACAGAGCGCCTGCTCGCGACGTCCGTTATATTCGCTATTCTGCGTAGTTTTGATGTTCTTGCTTTAGTGATCCGACCGCCATCCGGAAGAATCGCGCCCGGCAACTGCGGCATCGAAACGGCACGCGTCCAAAGAGACGCGCCACCGCGGCTCGCGCCCCGCTACTGTGTGAGCGCCGTACGTCGGAGGAACCGCATTTGGGGCACGAAGAGTCGGCCAAGAGCTCCGCTTTGTGTTCTTCAAAAACGATGGGTCCCATATTTCCTGCTAACACTATGATCTGTCTTGGCGGGGCAAAGGAACATGAGTCTAGCGGCATAAAACACGTCATCCAACAGTACTGGGAAAGAATTTGCCTAGCCAGGCCAAGGCCTTCAATCTGGGTACGAACAGACCCGGAAGTGACCTAATGCAGAGCAAGTAGCCGAGCGTAGGCCGTCCCAGGCTCGTCAGTATTTTGGGGTACGAGAAAAATTGATGCGCAGGAGCTCAAAAATCGTGGTACACTCGAGTTTCATGTTCGCTTCCAGCTCCAATTCGTTTCGATTTACGTACTGGCGGTATTTTACCGTCTGAATCGCGACTAAGTGGGCTGTAACCGGTAGTTGAACGAATTCCGACCCACTCGCAAGAGTGGGTTTTTTAGTTTTAGGGCGTCGTCTTTGGGCGTTCAGGTTTTGGGCCAGGTTTAAAATTTCAGGAGGCCGCTCCGTGGCGTCCACAGTTTTGGGGGAACCGATGATCATTTCAATGAGACTGCATGCCTCTAAAGAAGAGGTCGCTGCCGCTAAGGCACGGATCGAAGAGTTCGGATATAAGGTGCACTCGATTTCGGGTGAAGAACGCGTCGTCATTGGCGTGGTCGGCGTGGGCGATGTCACGGCGTGCCTAGAATCGCTCGAAGCGATGCCCGGCGTGGAACGCGCCATGAGGATTTCGGCACCCTATAAGTTCGTCAGCCTGGAATTCAAGAAGGAAAAGACGCGCATCACCGCACATGGCGTCACCATAGGCGGCGACGAGTTCATCACCATGGCCGGCCCTTGCTCGGTGGAGAGCGAGAAACAGATTCTGGAATCGGCCGAAATCGCGGCGCGTGGCGGAGCGAAATTCCTACGTGGAGGCGCGTACAAGCCGCGCACCTCTCCCTATGACTTCCAGGGCATGGAAGTGGAAGGCCTGAAACTGCTGGACAAAGCCCGGCGCGTCACCGGACTCGGGGTCATCACGGAAGTGATGAGCGACCGCGATGTGGAACTGGTTTCCGAATACGCCGACATCCTGCAGATCGGCGCTCGCAACATGCAGAACTTCGCGCTCCTCAAAACGCTCGGCAAGTGCGGCCGCCCGATTCTGCTGAAGCGCGGCCTCAGCGCGACGATCAAAGAATTGCTGATGTCGGCGGAGTACATTGTGGCGCACGGAAATCCGAACGTCATGTTGTGCGAGCGCGGTATCCGCACGTTTGAAACGGCCACGCGCAATACTTGTGACATCTCGGCCATTCCGGTGCTGAACGAGTTGACGCACCTGCCCGTGATCCTCGATCCGAGCCACGCCGTCGGGAAGCGGAGCCTGGTTCCGCCACTGGCACGCGCGGGAGTTGCGATCGGCGCCGATGGCATGATCGTCGAGATTCATCCGCAGCCGGAGAAGGCTATGAGCGACGGAGCGCAGTCGCTCGATCCGAAGCAGTGGATGCAGATGATGCAGGATCTGCAGCCGTACATTGCGCTGTGGAAGAAGTCCCGCTCGGCAGAAACGGTCGCCGTCTAAGTCGTATTCCGGAGTGTGATTCAACGCACTATGACGGATAATTGAAGCGTGCGAATTCGTCTGCAGCCGTGGCAGTTGGCCGTGTGCGTGGTTGCTCTTTCGTGCGCGGCAGTGGGAGTGGCGCGATGGCGCAAGAACGCGGTCACCTGGGACGCTGCGCGTATGATCGCCGCCCTTCCATCGGACCACGCTACTCTTCTATACCTCGACGTTGATGCGCTCCGCCGCAGCGGCGTTTTACAACGCCTGGTAGGACCCAAGACGACGGAAGAGGCCGATTATCGCAAGTTCGTCGAGCTAATCGGTTTCGACTATCGCACGGATCTTGATTCCGTAGCGGGAGCGTTCATAAACGGAGAGGCCTATTTTGTCGTCCACGGCCGATTTCAGTGGACGCAACTCGCCGAATATGCGCGCACGCAGGGCGGAGCATGCCACTATGCAGTGTGTTCCCTTCCCGCCAGTACTGCCGGGCGTAAAATTTCTTTCTATCCTTTGTACAAAGACGTTCTCGCCTTAGCGGCAACCTCAGACCGTTCGAGCATCGACGTCATTGTCCCAAGCTCTGTAACAAGAGTCGAGCCGCTGCCTCCCGAACCCATCTGGATCACGATTCCTTCCTCTGTATTCGTGAAGTCAGCGTCTCTGCCTCCCGGTGTGCGGACGTTTTTGGCCTCGGTAACTCGCGCCGAAACGGTCACCATTGCGGTAGGCGCTGGCGGGCAACATCCCCTGATGCGGCTCTCCGTGGCCTGCAAGACACCAAACGACGCCGAGACCGTTCGCACAGAGCTCTATGATGCGACCAACGCCCTGCGAAACGCCGCTGTGCGCGAAGCTGCGGCACCAGGGCAGCCGGATTGGGTCGGATTCCTACGTAGCGGGACATTCATTCGGAACGAGGCGGAAGTAACAGGCACGTGGCCTATGGAGCAAGGCTTCCTGGAAGCTCTGGTCTCCTCCGAAGCGCCTTAATCACAAGATTGTCCGTCTTTTTTGCGGCAAGAATCTTGCGCAACTAGCATGCGCCCTGCCACAATAGATTCACATGCAGGTTCGCGTCCTGGCCTTTGTATTGGCGGGCGGCAAGGGAACTCGGCTGTATCCGCTCACGAAGGAAAGGGCAAAGCCGGCAGTGCCCTTCGGCGGCCGCTATCGCATTGTCGATTTCGTCCTGAGCAATCTGCTCAATTCGGGCATCCATTCGATCTACGTCCTCATCCAGTTCAAGAGCCAGTCTCTGCTCCAGCACTTGCGCGATGGATGGGAAGTCAGCGGCTTACTCAAACAGCATTTCATCATCCCCGTACCCGCCCAAATGCGGACTCCGGGCGAGGACTGGTACCGCGGCACGGCGGACGCGATTTATCAGAACATCAATCTGATCGAGCAGGCCGATCCTCACTATGTCGTAATTTTTGGCGCCGATCACATCTATCGCATGAACATTCGCGAGATGCTGGAATTTCACCTGCATAAGCGCGCCCAGGCGACGGTCGCGGCCATTCCGGTAGCGAAGGATCTGGCAGCGGAATTCGGCGTCATCGAAACCACCGCGGATGGCCGGATTACAGGATTCCACGAAAAAAATCCCAACGCACCCTCCATGCCCGGCGATCCCGACCAGGTCTACGCTTCGATGGGAAATTACATATTCTCCACGAGTGCGCTGCTGCGCGAATTGTACGAAGACGCGGAAAATCCCGAAAGCTCCCACGATTTTGGGCGCGACATTCTGCCCAAAATGGTCAAGAGCGGCGATGTATATGCGTACAATTTCCAAATCAACCACATCCCCGGAGATCCTCCGGCGCAAGAACCCTATTGGCGCGACGTCGGCACGATCGACGCCTACTACGACGCCAGCATGGATTTGCGATCTCCCACGCCCGCACTGAATTTGTACAACCGTCAGTGGCCGTTACGCACTGCCGGATATTTCGACGCGCCCGCCAAACTGATTCACGACGACGCTGGGCGATCCGGCGAAGTTTACGATTCCATCGTTTCGGGCGGATCGATCGTCTCCGGGGGCGTAGTGCGAAACTCGGTGCTGGGCCGCGGTGTTCGCGTGCTCGCCGGCGCAGTGGTAGAGGATTCGGTACTCTTCGATAATTGTGTTGTGGGGCGCGGAGCACACGTGCGTCGCGCGATTATCGACAAGAATTTCCGCGTTCCCGACGATGCCCGTATCGGATTTGACGCGGCGGAAGATGCGGCACTCTATCACGTAACGGAAAGCGGCATTGTCGTTGTAGAGGGGCATCGCTCGACGGTCGATGTCGCAACCATCCTGCTGTAGCGCCCTCGCGCGACAAAAAACACGATGAAAAAACATGGCTTGTAACGGCGTCTAACTGAGGTACAATAGAAGACGTCCGCATTTGGTCCCCCCGCCAAGTTTTGGTCCCCCTGGTCCGGGCGCGTAGCTCAATTGGCAGAGCAACTGACTCTTAATCAGTAGGTTGTAGGTTCGAGTCCTACCGCGCTCACCACTCAAAACAAAAGATTTATCCGAGTGGTGCTGCTCTCAACAACGGTTTT
>CAITIX010000133.1 GCA_903892565.1 uncultured Acidobacteriia bacterium | reverse complement strand
TCTGCATCGACTGGTGTATTTTTCGACGCTCGCCGGAATTATCCATTACTACTGGCTGGTGAAGTCGGACATTCGCGAACCAGCGATGTATGCCGCGATACTTTTGGTGGAGATGCTGTACCGCCTACGAATGTGGACGGCGAAAAAGCCGCAGCCCGTGCCGGTGGCATCCGCAGGCGCGTAGATCAGGCCTTTACCGCTTCCACAATGCTGACGGGTGATGCCGTCGGAACCACTCGCGCCACGCGGAAACCGGCTTTAGCAAGCAGGGCTTCGTACTCCGGCGGCGTGCGTTCCTGTCCTCCGGGACCCACGAGCATCACGATGTCGAGCGTCTTGCCGGGGTGCGGAGCTTCGCCTTCGGGCAGAACCATTTCGACCAACAGGAGCTTGCTCTCGGGCATCATGGCGCGATGACAATGGCGCAGAATCGTAAGGCATTGTTCTTCGCTCCAGTCATGAATGACATGAGAAAGAACATAGGCGTCGGCCCCGGCCGGAACGCTCTCAAAGAAACTGCCCGACTCAATCTTCACTCTGTCGGTGAGCCCGCGCGATTGGATCAAGGCCGGCGCGTCGCGCACCACGTGCGGCATATCGAACAAGATGCCTTGTGGACCGGGGTGCGTGCCGAGGATCGTCGTCAATAAGTTGCCCGTGGCTCCACCTACGTCCACGATCGTTTTGAATTGCGAGAAATCGTAGGCCGCCGCGACCGCAGGCGGCTCCGCGCCGTGGAACCCGACCATGGTTTCGCTGAACATGGACGCGCGCACGGGAGATTGGCCGATAAATTCGAAGATCGGCATGCCGAGCGCCTTTTCAAAACCGCTCTTGCCCGTCCGCACCGAGTAAGGAAGTTCCTCCATCATGCGGTTCCACCACTCGCTGCCCAGCGTCAGCAGCGTGGCCCGCCCGCCTCCGGGCGCATCGGCTCGTAGTGCGTCGCCCAACGGGGTCAACGCGTAGCGATGTTCCGCTCCTTGCTTTAGGATCCCAATGCTCGCGAGGGTGCGCATCAGGCGATGCAGCGACGGCGCGTGCGTTCCCAAAGTTCCGGAGATCTCCTCCGCGGTTTTGGGACCATCCGCCAGTTGATCGGCGATGCCCAATTCGGCCGCTGCACGCAGGATTTGCGTAACTGTGGTGCCCAAGGCGATCTGGACAAGTTGAACATGTGGAGGTAAACCTTGATCGATGGACATGCCAGTCAGTGTAGCAAGGTCCGCAAAGTGCCCCGGCGAAATGAGCGGAGCAAAACACGAGTTATGAGCCGAGTTTTTCGCCTTTCTCGCTTCAGGGAATCCCCAGCAGAGTGTGATATGCTCTCAAAGTCTCCAAAGAACAATCATTATGAAGCGATCATCCACTCTTGCAATTCGCGGGGCCAGCGTTGCCATCGTTGGCCTGCTCGGTAGTATCTATCTCGGAGCGCAAGCTCCTGCGGCCAAACCACAGATGGCCGAAGAAGTATTCAAGAACGTCCAGGTACTCAAAGGAATTCCGGTCGACGAATTCATGGGCACGATGGGTATTTTCTCAGCCGCTCTCGGGATCTCGTGCGAAAACTGCCACTCACTGAGCGACAAGTCTTGGGCGGATTACGCACTCGACACGACACAGAAAAAGAAGACCGCCCGGCGCATGGTCGTACTGATGCAAGGCATCAACAAGCAGTATTTCGGAGGACGCCAAGTCGTGACGTGCTTCTCCTGCCATCGCGGCGGCGATCATCCGAAAACCACACCGGATCTTGGCGCAATTTACGGCGCTCCTCCGGAAGAAGAATTGGATGACGCGGTGGAGGCAGCGAAGGGTCAGCCGAGCGTCGACGAAATTCTCAACAAATATATGAATGCGATTGGCGGAGCGCAAAAAGTCGGCGCGATCACCAGCATCGTGGCGAAGGGAACCAGCTCGGGCTATGGTCCGGAAAGCGGCCAGCGCAGCTTTGATCTGTACGTGAAAGCTCCCAACATGCGAACGCAGATTATCCACACGGATAATGGCGACAGCACCTCGGTTACCGACGGCAAGATGGCGTGGATTGCGGCTCCGCTGCGTCCCATTGCGGTGATGGAATATTCGGGAGGCGAACTGGAAGGCGCGAAAGTAGATGCGGCTCTGGCTTTCCCGGCGCGCATCAGACAAACGCTTGCGAATTTGCACACGGGCTCTCCGCAGATCGTCAACGATATGCGCGTGCAGGTGATCCAGGGGACCGCGGGCACGGCTCCCAACCAGATCATGGTGACGCTGTATTTCGATCCTGAAACCGGACTGCTGCTGAGGATGCGCCGCTATGCCGCGGGCGCCGTGGGCCGCACGCCCACGCAGTACGACTACTCCGACTACCGCGACGTCAACGGCGTGAAGCTGCCGTTCAAGTGGACCGAAATGTGGCTCGATGGACGCGAAAGCGTGGAGCTGAGCTCGGTGCAGACGAACGTTGCGATCGACGCGGCGCGCTTCAATAAGCCGGCTCCGTCGGTGGCCCCCAAGAAGTAAGCGTAATTCACGCAGCAATTCGAAGACTTCACGGCCTGGCTACTTAATGTGGCCTTCCGTGAAGTCCTTGTTGTTTTCGTTGCAGCTGTATTCCAGAAGCTCGTAGTTCGGAGTCGCAGTAAAGGTGCGCACGTTCTTCCACGGACGCGTGTAGGTCTTGGGATCCTCAATCGTCAGGTCGTAGTTCAGATGCGTGGGATCGATGTAGCTGAGGCGCTCGACCACGTGCAGCTGATCGCTGTGCGGATGCCCTTCGGTATCCAGCTGCGTTTTGCCGTTGAAGCCGACCGTGTCAATCACCAGCGTGTCGCCATCCCATTTGCCGATGGAATGCCCCGCCCAGGTGGGTTCCCAGTCCTTGGGATGCTCCCTGCCGTCGGTGAAGACGATGTGGAAGTTGTTATTGATCTCGTAGAGAAATGTGATGCGGCCCTCACGCTGGATAATTTCGAGCGGAAAAGGCGCATTGGTGGTGCGCACGTAGCCGGTGGGCAGGCAGTGCACGGAGACGTCGATCTGCGTGGCCATCTTCTCCTTGCCCCAGTCTGTGAGCGGGATCTCTCCGGCGCCCTTTTGATTGCGTAGATCCTTGGACATGTCCTGAATGAAGGGGCCTTCCCAGCGGCCGCTAAAATCGGGCTTGCCGTTGGCGGCACGGGGAATTGCGCTTTGCGCAGCAGCCGTTGCGGCCATGGCAAAGCAGAGAGAAATCGCGATTCTAAACTTCAAGACAGTTTTCCGTTCGTTCATTGACGTTACTTTTCCCCGTCGTGATCCCAATACCGTTATACGCAGCAATTCATAGCCTTCGGGAAACTTGCGAGCGTCACTGCATCGGGAAACAGTTATTTCCGCAGCTCACTATGGCCGAGCAGGCAAGAGCGGCTTGCGATCGGGCTGGAGTTGTTGATCCACGGCATTCAGCACCAGGGCCGTCATCACGTAGTCGCCGATGGCGACCGTGATATCGATCATGCCTTGGCGTCCGAATTGATCGATGACTTTGGCATACAGCGCCGAATCGACCTTGTGCTTGCGAAGGAGATCGCGCCCGAAGCGCACGAGCGTTGCGTCTTTGTCCGGAACACCATCCAGTCCGCGATTGAACTTGATCGCGTCGATGGTCTTCTGATCCACGCCGGCCTTCTGCGCGGCAATTTCGTGCGCGGTCCACTCGTACTGCTGTTCGTACTCCCACGCGGCAAGCAGTGTGCAGATTTCGAAATAGTGCGTCCCGATCACGGATTTCCGCAGAGCCTGATTGATCGCCTCAAACGGCTCACCGACGACGGGGCTATAAAGAGTCGAATTAATGGGACCGAGGCGCGGCTCCGGCGTATTGCCGCCGTTCATGAAATCGTAGATGCGCTGTCCGTTGGGGTCCAGCGAACTACGCTGGATCATCGGCATGCGCGAAAAGGTTTTCGGATCGACGTCCTTTGGCAGAGACTGTGCCCGCAACAGTTGAGGCAGCAGAACGCAAAAAGCCAGCAAGGGTGTAAGGGATCTCATCGGTATCAGTCTATATCACAAGCCGCCCGAGATCACGCAGGATGTGGTCTCGTTGAAGCAAATGCAGCATCCTGATACCCTGAGGTTGGTGCCCGAAACGGGCCGTCGCCGAGGTGCGTTCGCGCCCTGGACGCGACGGGGAGGCCATAGTTCATGCCAAAGATCAATCTCATTCTCAACGGTAAACCCACGGAAGCGAATTACGAACCGGGGATGCATTTTCTGGACGTGCTGCGCGAAGAGTGCGGCATCACGTCGGCAAAGAATGGCTGCGCCCCGGAAGGGGCCTGCGGATGTTGCGTCGTGCTGGATAACGGGCGCCCCGTGCTCACCTGCCTGCGCAAGCCGGAGAACATGGAAGGCCACGAAATCACCAGCCTGGAAGGCGTGGAAGAAGATCTGCGCAAGGTGCTGGGCGATGCGTTCGCGCGCGAAGGCGCGGTGCAGTGCGGATTCTGCATCCCGGGCATCGTCATGCGTGCCTCGCTGCTCGTCACACAGGGCAAGGCGCATGATCGCGACGAAATCGCCAAGGCGATGGTCGGCCACATTTGCCGCTGCACCGGCTGGACGCGCATCATCGACGCCATTCAGACGGCGGGCGAAGCCTGGAACAACGGCAAGAAAGTTGCCATGGGCCCGGCGCGCCGAACCAACTACTTCGGCGAACAATACGGACTGGTCCGCACCACTACTTATAAAAACGGCACGCATCCCCCGACGGGCGTAGGCTCATCCCCGGTGCGTTATGGCGGCATCGAACAAGCGATGGGCACCAAGGCGTTCATCGACGACATGCGCATGCCGGGCATGCTGCACGGCGCTGTAGTGATGACCGAACATCCGCGCGCGAAGATCCTTTCGATCGACACCAGCGCGGCGGAGACGATGCCCGGCGTAGTGCGGATCTTCACCGCGAAGGACGTCCCCGGACATCGCGGCACAGGCCTCGCGATTCCCGACCTGCCGGTGTTCGTCGCCGTGGGCGAAACCACCTGCTGCATCGGCGATATGTTCGCTTTGGTTGTTGCCGACACAAAACATCACGCGCGCGAAGCCGCGAAAGCCGTCAAGATCGGCTACGACGTTCTGGAGCCAGTGACGAATCCGTTTGAAGCGATGAAACCCGGAGCTCCGCAGGTGCACTGCGAAGGCAATCTGCACGTGGCTCCGAATATTCTCGATCCGGTCACCGCGTATTCGCGCGGCGATGTCGACAAGGCATTGGCTTCTGCCGCGCACGTGGTGGATCAAGTGTTCCAGACACAGGCGATCGATCCCGCGTTCCTCGAACCCGAGTCGTGCCTGGCGCATCCGCAGGGCAAAGGCGTGAAGGTGTTCTCGCAGAGCCAGGGCTCCACCTACGATCACGATCTGGTAGCGAAGGTTCTCAGCATCCCGCGCGAAGAGGTGGAAGTCGCGCTAACGTCGAGCGGTGGATCTTTCGGCGCAAAAGAAGAACTGACGATTCAGGCGCAGACCGCGCTTGCGGCGCACCTGCTCGGCGTGCCGGTGAAGACGACGCTTGCGCGAACCGAATCCGCGAAGATCCATCCGAAGCGGCATCCGATGACGATTCATCTGACGGCCGGTTGCGACGCCGAGGGCAAGCTGGTCGCTGTGCGCTCCAGAATCGTGGGCGATGCAGGCGGCTACGCGGGCACCAGCGCGAAATGCCTGCTGCGCGCAGCCTGTCACTCCTGCGGTCCGTATCGCGTGCCCAATGTGGACATCGAGGCCAAGGCCGTTTACACAAACAATCCGAACAGCGGCGCGATGCGCGGCTTCGGCAGCAATCAGGCGCAATTCGCGATGGAAGGCGTCATCGATATGCTGGCCGAAAAGGTCGGCATTGATGGCTACGATATTCGCGAGAAAAACGTCCTGCTGCCGGGCGATGCCTTCGCCACGGGACAAATCATGCGCAATAGCGTCGGCATCATGCAGACGCTCAAGGCCGTGAAGAACATTTACAAGAGCTCCAAGTATGTCGGCATCGGCTGCGGCATTAAAAGCACCGGCCTCGGCAACGGCGTGCGCGAAACCGGCAACGTGAAGATCAGCGTGCGGCCCGGCGGAAAGATCGCGGCGTACACCGGTCACACGGAAATGGGCCAGGGCTTGTTCACGAACCTGCGGCAGTCGATTGTCGAAGAGACGGGCATCGCCGCGGAAAATATCGACGTCGGCTGGGCGCCCGAGCTCGGCGAAAAATCGGGCGAGACGTGGGCGTCGCGCGGCACCACGTTGACTTGCGCGGCGGCGATTGATGCAGCCAAAAAGTTCAACGAAGCGCGCAAGACGAAATCGCTGGAAGAACTCGCAGGACAGGACTTCGTGGGCGAGTACATCTGCGATTTCACCACGCGCCCGGGAACTCCCGAGGCGGCGAAAGATCCGACGACGCACTTGACGTTCAGCTACGCGACGCAGGTCGTGATCCTGAACGAACAAGGCACCATCGAGAAGGTGGTTGCCGCGCACGACGTGGGCCGCGCCATCAATCCGATGGCCTGTGCCGGACAGGTCGAAGGCGGCGTACACATGGGCTTGGGCTATGCGCTCTCGGAAAACTTCACGGCGACGAACGGTGTTCCGGATTCGCTCAATATGCGCGATTGCGGCATCATCAAGGCCAAAGATACACCTTCGGTGGACGCGATCCTGATCGAAGTTCCGGACGAAATCGGCGGCTACGGCGCCAAAGGCGCGGGCGAAATTGGACTCGTCGCAACCGCCGGCGCTGTTGCGGGCGCACTGTACAAGTTCGACAAGATCCGGCGCACCAGCATCCCGATGGACGATTCCGCAGCCGCGGCTCCGTCGGTGCCGAAGGGCCGCAAAAAGAAGGAACTCGTCGGCGCCAGCAAGTAACCGGCGTAGTCACGCAACAAAACTGAGAGGGGACAGAGCGATCTGTCCCCTTTTCTATTTCACAAAAATGGCCTGCCCTTTTTTCCAACCCGTAAAGCGACTCGATAACGGCGGATGGGATCCGGCTCCGCGCTTGCCGTTGGGGGCCGCGTGGTCAGGACTTTGCGTGGCCCAGCCTGCAACGCCGTTCGAGCCACCCGAGGCGATGCAGCGCGACCTTTGCAATATCGGATATGCCCGCAGGCTCTGCGCGCACTTCCCGGTGGAGACGGCCCCAGATGCCGTGCGCTTCGCGCACAAGGCCGAAGCGCTGGGCTGTATTTTGGAGAAAGATCATGCGACACTCGGGTTCGGAGAATTTAGGGCATACGAACAC
>CAITIX010000132.1 GCA_903892565.1 uncultured Acidobacteriia bacterium | reverse complement strand
GGCTTCAGGCTTTAGGTAATGCATGGTTAAAAAATACGCAAATAGAAGCTGCCAGGGTAGCTTTGACAAGACACGTAAGGCGCGGCGGGATCGTCGAGCTTAAACTTTCCCTGCTCTATCAGCTGCATGATGGCGGTTGTCGTGATCGCCTTCGTCATCGACATGATGGAGAAGAGCGAGTTCTCATGGACGGGCACCTTCGATGCGGCGTCGCGATTTCCAAACGCTCCAGAGTACAGAGTGGAGCGGCCATCCGTGACCATCGCGACAACTGCGGGAATGCGGCGGCGCTCACGGCCGGAGCGCAGAACATCATCAATGACCTGTGTCTTTTTAGGTTGTGCCCGCAGCGACTCTGCGCCAGCAGCAGCCAATCCCAGCCGTGCGAATTCCCGGCGGTTCATGCGCGAGCAGGGGCCATCCAACAAAGCCATGTCCATTGGATAGCACGTCGAAGGTGGATCGTAAAGCCGCGCCCGAAAAGTGGGGCAGCTTGGTTAAGCTGCGGCGGGTTGTGAACCCGCCAGATCTGAACTTCGCACGGAATGCGCGATTGACAATCGCGCGCAGGTTTCCAACCCGCCCCACGACGACGGATTACAAGTGATAACTCGCGACGCCCGTCAGGAGCTTCGGATAGAAGTCCGTGGACTTCTGGGGCATCACGCCGCCGCCGAACGCGATGCGCGCCATGTCGTCGATGGGCGTAGGTTCCAACAGGAACGCGACTTGCGCGCCGCGCTCGCGCACGTCGGCCACAGCAGCGTCGATGCCGCGCACGTAGTGGATGAACTTCTCGTCGCGCACGGCGTCTTCACTGATGCCAAGCCATCCACCGATGATTTCGTGATGCAGCACCGGGACGTCCATTTCGTCTTTCTGACGAGGACGTTCCAGCAGCGCGAGGCCTTTTGCTGTAGCGACACCGATGCGTACCGATTGCGGCTTCGCTGTTTCCAGTTCCTTCTTCAGTTCCGCGAGCGAAGCGAAGGAACGCGCCGACCAAGGTGCGGTTGCATGCGTCAGCAATCCTTCGACGGCACTCTGGTCGAGCTGATTCAGCACGCGATGCGTGGCCAGAATCCGCAATCCGGGCGAATACATATTGACGAACGTCATCATCACGTATTGCGCCGACGGATCGTCGGGATGCGCGTTGCGATAGTTCAAAGACGTCTCGTAGCGATGATGGCCATCGGCAATCAGGAGCTTCATGGGCTCCATCAACTTCTGGATGCGCTCGATGCGCGCGGCGTCTGTGATGGCGTAGAGCATGTGGCGCGCGCCGTAATCGTCCACGACATCGAGCACGGGCGTACCGGATTGCGATGCGTCCAATTCGCGATCCACATCGCCGGCGCGATCCGGATACAGCATGAAGATTTGACCGAAGTGCGCGCGCGTGTGCGTCAGCACCTGCAAGCGATCTTTCTTGGGGCCGGCGAGAGTCTTCTCGTGCCGATAGACGATGTTCGCCTCGTAGTCCTCTACTTTGCCTAGTCCGATGAACCCCTTGCGCGTGAGCTTCTCGCCCGAATCCGGCACGGCAAACTCCTGGAAGTAGGCATAGAAGCCGGGCGTGGCATCCTGCGCCAGAATACCCTGCTTCATCCAGTCTTCGAAATATTTCGCCGCGCGCGTGTAGACGTTGTCGCTATCGGTGTCCGTGTCGAAGCGTTCGCCGAGGATCACGCGCACCAGATTGTGCGGACTCGCGGCAAGATACTTCGCCCGCATCGCGGGATTGATCTTATCGTAGGGCTGCGTCAGCAATTTCGCGGGATCGCCAGCCTGCGGGGAATATCGATAGGGTCGGAAAGGTTTTAGGGTAGCCAAATGTCAGGATAGCAAGCGACACATATATTACGCGACTCGCCGGGTCCCGGCTCGCGCAACCGCGACACATGGCACGAAATATCAGCGTCCTGCGACGTGAAGGGCCATGGGTGCCGAAATCATCACGGGCCGAGGATTGACGAAGGTGTCCCCGATCCACGGCGAAATGAAATGGTACTTGTAGTTCACGATCGCGACGCTCACGGTTTCATCGTCGGGACGTGCGTCGGACGGCGCCTGATACGTTACGCGAACGTTGTCGCGCGTTAGTCCCAGATAACCGTCGGTCGCCATGCGCGGTTCTTCGGCCTGATTGTAAAGCACCAGACTGGCGATCTGATTTCCGGTGCCATCCCACGGACGCACGGCGCCCCAGCGAACGGCGGAGCGCACGCGTTCGACCAACGCCTGATGCGCCACCAATACTTGCCCGCAATCGACGACTGCGAAAAGAAGGGCGAAGAACGCCAACATCACGAGGGTAGCTTCCACCAGGCTCTGTCCCCGCTGACGTTGTTTTCGCGAGCTTATACGCGTCATCGCTCACTCTCCCCGGGAGCATAACGCCCGATGTAAGGAAATTCCACGAGCGGCTTGCCTTCGAACGTGAATGAACGAAAAATCGCGTTCACCGTGAAATCGTGAACAGAGACGTCGATCGCGATGGGCGCGCTGCCCTCTTTGCCGATCCATTCCACGCTCACTTGCTCCGGCTTCAATCCGGGGATCACTGGTGTCACTTCGTTCGACGGTTGCGCGTCGCCATAAACCACCATGTTGCGGATGGCCGCATTGCCGCGTTCGATGTCCTGCGCGCTTGCTGCGCGATAGGTGCGCTGCGCGCCGTAGCGGGCGCCGTTGCCCACGGCGGTCACCAATTGGTTGTAAATGTAAAACGTATAGCCGAACTGAAACGTCCCGGCCAGGCAGGTCATCATGACTCCCGCACAGAGCGCCAGTTCCAGCATCGCGTGACCTTTTTGCGAGCGCTTGCGCCCGCGTAAAGTAGAGACTCTCATTCGGTGAGCCTCACAGGATTCGTCGTCGCCACAGCCTGCGCGGGAACGGTGAACGTTTCGGGACCACCAACGGCGCGCAGGAACAGAATTTCAAGATGATTATCGGGAGCGGTCACACGGACGAAGTGTAGTTCCGCGGCGTCCTTCGGCTGCGCGCTCCAATGTTCGGAATCCGCGGCGAATTCCACTTGCACGTTTTCGAAGGTATTTGCGCCCAGGTTCCAATGATTCGGTAAGCGCTTCACGGCGGCGCGCGCACGATCCAGTCCCGCAGCGGTACCATCCAGCTGCTGTGCCGCAGCCAGTGACGCGGCATCTACGAATACTTGCGCTTCGTTCCGAGTGATGTAAACACGTCCCAGATCGAACGCCATGCCGATCACGGCCAACAGCAGAAACATGCAGGAGGACATGACGATCAGTACGAAGCCCCGCTGGTTCCCGCGCGCTGGGCCGGCCATGCCCGGCGTGGAGACCATTCTGGAGTTGCGGATCCTGCTCATCTTCTATAAAGAACGGCAAAACCGCGCCAGTTCTTTAGTGTGCCGGTGAGGGGATGACGTTAGAATTCCGCGAGTTAGGAGCGAAAAGGAGCCACGCGCCCCCAGCGGCAAGCCCTAGCGCGATCCATTGGGTGATGGAAAGGGGCAATCCGAACGGCAAAGATTGCTCGTGAAACCGCGTAAACTCGATCGCGAAGCGCATGATGGAGCTCACCACTAAATACAGGCCGATGATGGTGCCGGGTTTGTGCTCTTTGCCGAAACGCCACCACAGCAATCCAAATAAGATCGCTTCACTGCTGAACTCGTAGAGCTGGGCCGGGTGCAGCGCGACGCGCAGCGGGACGCCCGTCAGCTCATTCGCTTGGGGATTGCGGAAGGTCACAGCCCATGGGAGATCGCATTCCTTGCCCCAGCAGCAGCCCGCGGCAAAGCATCCCAGCCGGCCAATCGCGTGGCCCAGCGCGACCCCGGGAGCAAACATGTCGAACGTCGGAAGCCAGGCCATCTTTTGGCGGTGCAAGTAGAAAAACGCCGTCACGATCGCCAGGATCAGTCCGCCTTGGTAGACGCCCGCGGCCTGCAAGGTGGAGAAAGAGAAGATATCGCCGGGCTGAGCGCTGAAATGATCCCAATCGAAGGCGATCATCAGGAGTTTCGCCCCCAGCATCCCCGAAAGCGCCGAATACACAACGAGGTTCGTCACCAGCTCCGTATTCACGCCGGTCCGGCGCGCAAGCTTGAGCGTCACCCACAGGCCGGCCAAAAAGGCGCACGCGACGAGAACACCGTAGGTCGGGATGAAGAACGTACCGTATTGGAAGAGCTTCGGAAACACGTGCAACACCAGTATAACGCGGTGCTCTCGCGGATCTCCATTTCCCGCTTTTAGCGAATGGACCCTCTACTTGTTCAGACGCATAATCTGCGAAGAAATCTGGAGAAAGGCCTGTGTCAGCTGGGAACTGCTCGGCGTGTAGACAAACGTACCCTGATACTGACTCGAGTTCGTGATGCATCCGGTTTCATTGGCGCAATCCGAATAGTAAGGACTAGCGTTGAACGTGTCACCACTCGGATCGTTGGCGATGCGTTGCATCAGAACCGGATCCGGAGGACCGGTGACGGAATTGCCACCAAGTCCGATGGCGAAGACATAGGCGGGGTTCGTGGCGTTGGAGCGCGCGACATAAGCGGCGTTATCGGTCGCATTCAGAACCGCGTTGTGATAGTTCGTCCAGTTTGTCGGGCTCGAACCACTCTGCAAAACGTGTCCGTAGCCATCCGTGGTTACTGACTTATACGCGTTGGAAGGATTAGTCGAATTGCCGTAGACATCCTTAGCCGGCCACCAGGCAATATCGCTAGGGTTGGTACCGATGTAGCCGGTGCCCCCGCTCGTCGTATTGAACGAGCAGTTGGTCGCGGTCGTAAGATAGTCGGCGCCAATCGAGCCGTAGGTATCGTAGTTATTCGCCGAAGAACTCGTGAAGTACTTATCCATTACCCAGAACAGAGCCGAGGAACTCACATCTGCCGACGGAACCGCGCCAATCATTCCCGAGGGGATGTTGGAGTAGACTCCAGTTGTGGTCAAGAAAGGAGCGGCGTTCAACGCTAGTCCGCTCGTCCAATTGGGGATCTTTGCGGAGCTCGAAAAGCCGCCATTGGCCTTCGTCTTGTTGTTCGTATCTGTACACGAACTACCATTCGACAACCCCACCTGGCCGTTGACCGAGTCGTAGAAATTCATCGTCAGGGTGTTCGGTAGTCCATCTGTTTCGAGTAAAAGGATATTCAGTGCGCCAGGCAGCCCCGTCTGATACAGCAACTGATACGCCTGGGAAATGGCCTGCGCCGTCCCGGTTCCGCCGTTACATACAATGTTGTCAATCTCCCCAGTGCCGCTGCCGAAACTACTGGTGTAGCCGAGCTTGGTCTGAAAGCTGGTCGTGGGCACAGAGTGAATATAGGTGTTATGAGCGAAGCTGATCATACCGATGTAGTCGCGCCCTTCCGAGAATTGCCCGGTAAACTGCTTCGCAGCTTGAATCATGGCATAGCAAGGGTAAGTCGTGCCGGTCTTGTCGCAAGGCGAATTCTGAGTCCCACCCGCGCTAGCCTTACACATAGACCCGGAGCGGTCCAGCACGATCATGGCGACGACAGCGCGCCTCGTCGCCTGTGCCACCACGGTGATCGTGTTCTTGTTTACGCCGAACCACTTCATGAAAAACGTGGGCACATCCGTAGATGCCTGGAGGTCCACATGATCGAGTTGCGGGTTACTGGCGTCTGGATAGATGTGAACGCTTTGGCCAGCGGCGCCAAATCCGGAACTGGAATTGGATTCTCCCGCGGTAGACATCACCGTGTTCGTGGTCAGGTAGGTGCCGGGAGGGAAATTGGCGTAGAACCAGTTGACGGCATTTTGAGCCGCGGCTGTTTGTTGGGACGTGAGCGTCTGCCCCATGTTCAAGGCTCGCGCCGCACCAAGCGCGGCGCCATCCGCGGCAGCTTGCATTCGACCCTTTACGGCGTAAAGGAAACTGGCGTCAATCGCCAAGCCCATGAGCGGAATGATGAAAACCAACGAAAGGGTTCCGAGAAATAGAGCATTTCCATTTTCGCTGCGATTGCCTTTGACGGATTTGATCATTTGCATTCTCCGATCAGAAAACACGGACTAAAAGAAATAGCGCGCATACGTTCCCGGCAGCGTTTGCGCGGTACCCAGGCTGAACGTCGGCGTTTGGAAAAAGCTCTCTACGACATAAACCACTTGTCCGTCAACCAGGCTGGATTGGCCGTTTGAAGTGGTTTGCCATAAAGCGTCCAGCACCGCGTCGTTGGGCGCTGAGAGAGCGGCATGGCTATCGGTAAGGGGATTGGAGACAACGCCCGAGGTCGATAGCGTAGCACCCGTTGGGTACCCAAGCGCGGTATCTTTTTGCATTTTCAACGCGGAATTTCCAAAGACGATTTGTTGCAAGAAAACAAAACTGTCGTGATTTGTGCAATTGGCCGCGCCCACGGTCGCGCATTGCGGGTCGGTTGTTGCACCCACGTACATCACCTGCGTGACCCAGACAATTCCATTTCCACTGGTCGCTGTATTGGTCGCTTGATTTGTATTGGGGACGCCCGCGGTGGAACTGAACGTCGGGAATTGAAGCCCTAATCCGGTGGCTAACTGCTGGGCCAGCTGCTGTGCCCCGTACGCCGAAAAATCGGTGCCGTGGATATACAGGTTGGCCAGGTCCCGGGTCATGTTATTCACCTGAATGTTTACGATCAAGTTCATGCCAATCACGAACATGCCCAATAATAGAGGTGTGTAGACGAAGAGCACGAGCAGACCGAACATGAGCGTCTCCTGGCCCTTCTGGCGGGACAGGCGGCGGCGAGAGTGTGGGATGGTGCTGTTCATGGTTGCATTCCGTCTTTACTCCAAAACGCTGTTCGTACCCACTGGATAGCCACCAAGAATGTCCGAGGCGTAAACGTTGAGCGAGAGCGGCGTCGTGCTGCGCAGCCCGTATTGTCCGGTCAGCGGCGCCAGCCAACTGAAGGAAACGCCCTGGACGGAAACCTGCACGATATTGCCCGGTTGGTTTCCGTTGGTGACAATTTGCGCGAACGTCGTGGGATTAAAATACTTCACAATGATCGTCGCCGGGGAGTCGTTCGTTTTGACAAATCCCAGCGCGTGATACGCAACTTGGTTCTTGATGGAAGTGTCCTGGTGGCCGGACGCATCCACCTGAAACGTCACCGCGTAGCGGCACCCTTCTCGCACCGCATTCTGCAGAGTGGACCAGCGAAAGATCATCATCCCGAAATCAGAGATCCCCAGAATGACCGCCAGCAAGGGGAGAAACGTGAAGGCGCTCTCCACCAGTGCCTGCCCGCCCGACTTCCTGCGCCGTGCCTCTCGAACTGGTGCTTGATACTGCATATAAATGTGTCCCAACGCACTGCCGGACCAGTACCCGGTACCGTTTGCTCCTATAGTATGGAGAAGGGCCTTCCTGAGCCATGAGTAGAATCGCTATTTGCAGCGCAAAACATACGTATCCTCTCTCAGGTCTTACTCCTAGCACCAGACGAGTAAGCCGTCTCGGTCATTTCGTTAGTAGAGCGATCCCCGCCAACACCGCTAACAAAACCGCAGGGGCATCTTACTAACGGCTTTTGAGATAAGACTGTGGATGGATCGTTGGCCCGCTCATCGATATTCGCCCTCGATCGGGCAAAATAGCTTTTCAACAGCCTGCCAGAGAATCGCGTAAGGCCTGGAACTATCCCTCGTAGGAGCTAGACAAGCTTCAAATGGCCCCGCGAAGGACGGATGGCCGGGTCCACCCCATCCACGAGCTTACGTTCATGCGAAAAAGGGCCCAAAACCAATCGTTCTTGAGTTTTCGCCGCACATGGTGCAGGGAGGCACTCCATCGTCTTGGTCTGGTGACGACAACTGCTGCGTCACGCCGAAAAATTACGCCAAGTGGTCCCTAAAGCGTAAGGGTACTAAGAGCTTTCCTTCGTTTCACTCAGCGGATTACTCCATTGGGAAAGTCTTAGGAATCACCGAATGCTACGGTATGAACCTCACCACAGCGCTACTGAATTGCCTTAGACTCCGCTTCAAAGACACTAAAGGCCAGGATCTGATCGAGTACGCACTCATGGCCGGCTTCGTCGCCGTCGCCGCGGGCGCCATTATGCCTGGTGTCGCCGATAGCATCAGCGAGATCTTCTCGTCCGTTGCTTCCGTCATCTCTGGCGCTGCGTCCGAAGGCTAAAACCTTCGCGATTGCATTTATTAACGAGCCGGCTTCGCAGGAACGGGTCTCGGGAGCGGCGTGTTTACACGCAGCACTCGCCTCCAGAACTCGTCGGCCGAGGATGACGAAAACCCTCCCCGTCGGGACGGAAATGTGTGTTGGTTCGGCTCAAAACAGGTTGTCAGCGGTGCCGGGTTTCCCAGCCCGCTGTGCTAAACTCACCGTAGAAGTTTCAACATGAGTTTTCGCCGGACATTGCGCAGAAAGGTGCTTCGTGGCCTGGGTCCTTTAATGGGGCTCCTGGCTCTCGGTGCACCCCTGTTTGCAGATCCTGCGGCAACCTCGGGAGTTTCCGCAGGACCGGCCACAACCGCGTCTGAACGCCGTCTCCTAAAGATGGCGTCGGCCCTCGCCACGGATTCTTCGCGCTTCCTGCACCCGCTGGTGACTCTGTTCGGATTTGCCGCCGCACGCTCTGGTGGCATCAGTTCGGCACAGGCGCGTCCCAGCGCCGTATTAAGTTTGGATGCCTTGCGTGGCACCTCGCTGCGCGGATCCATCTGGATGGTTCGCGATCGGCGTTTCGTCCAAAAACGAATTCCTTCCGGGCTCGATGCCCCCTTCTCTTCCCTGCTCCGCTGCTGATTCCCCCTCTTGGCTGTTGTGCTTCTGCAACGTAATCTCAACCAAGCGATACCTAACCCAGCGACACCTAGAGGTGAATTATGCTCGACAACGTTCTCGCCAAAGTATTTGGCACCAAACATGACCGCGAAGTAAAGGGTTTACGTCCGATCATTGCGCAAATCAACGCGATGGAGTCCGAGATTCAAACGCTCACGGACGAACAACTCGCCGCGCAAACCATCAAGTTTAAGGAACAACTGGCGCAAGGCGCACCGCTCGACGACCTTTTAATCCCCGCGTTCGCCACCGTGCGCGAAGCCGGACGCCGCTATCTCAACATGCGGCACTTCGATGTGCAGTTGATCGGCGGCATTGTCCTGCATCGCGGCAAAATCGCCGAAATGAAAACCGGCGAAGGGAAAACGCTGGTCGCCACACTGGCCGTCTATCTAAACGCGCTCGAAGCCAAAGGCGTCCACGTGGTCACGGTGAACGATTACCTGGCTAAGCGCGACTCGGAGTGGATGGCCCGCATCTACCGCTCGCTCGGCATGAGTGTCGGCAACATCGTCCACGAACTGAGCGATCAGGAGCGCCACCAAAGTTATCACTGCGATATCACCTACGGCACCAATAACGAATTCGGCTTCGACTATCTGCGCGACAACATGAAGTTCCGCATCTCGGACTGCGTGCAGCGCAAGTACGACGCCATTTCCGTTCCCGACGTCGAAGGCAAGGGGCAGCAAATCAAGCTGCACCATTTCGCGATCGTCGATGAAGTCGATTCCATCCTGATCGACGAAGCGCGCACGCCGCTCATTATTTCCGGACCCAGCGAAGAATCCACCGACAAATATTACCGCATCAACCGCATCATCCCGAACCTGGTGCGCGGCGAAGTGATCGAAGGCAAAGAAGCCGGCGTGAAGTGGACCACCGGCGACTACACGGTGGAAGAACGTACGCGCACCGTCGCCTTGACCGAAGAAGGCGTGTTGAAAGTGGAGCGCCTCCTGAACCTCGGCAACTTATACGACGCCACCAACATGGATATGAACCATCACGTGCAACAGGCGCTCAAGGCCAACGTGATGTTCCAGCGCGATCGCGATTACGTGGTAAAAGATGACGAAGTCATCATCGTCGACGAATTCACCGGACGCCTCATGCCGGGCCGCCGCTGGAGCGATGGATTGCACCAAGCCGTCGAAGCCAAGGAAGGCGTCAAGATCCAGCGCGAGAATCAAACGCTCGCGACGATTACCTTCCAGAACTATTTCCGTATGTACAAAAAGCTGGCCGGCATGACCGGAACAGCCGATACGGAAGCCGCGGAATTCTCGAAGATTTACGGACTGGAAGTGGTGCAGATCCCCACCAATCGCGTGGCGTCGCGCAAAGACCTGGACGATATCGTCTATCGCACCGAAGAAGAAAAGTTCCGCAACGCAGCCAAAGAAATCCAGGAGCGGCATGAGACCGGGCAACCGGTGCTGGTGGGTACCGTCTCCGTTGAGAAATCCGAAAAACTCTCCGGAATCCTCAAGAAGATGGGCGTGCGGCATGAAGTGCTCAACGCCAAAAATCACGAACGCGAAGCGTTTTTGATCGCGCAGGCCGGGCGCAAGGGAGTGGTCACGGTTTCCACCAACATGGCCGGCCGCGGTACCGATATTTTGCTGGGCGGCAATTCCGAGTTCATGACCAAGGAGCACCTGCGCAAGGAGAACAAAGATCCCGACGTGTGGCAGACCGCCGCCGTGGGCTCTCCTGAGCGCGAGGAATGGGACCGCGTTTACGCGCGTTACAAAGAGCAGACCGCGGGCGAGCACGACGAAGTGGTGGGCCTCGGCGGCTTGCACATTGTCGGCACCGAACGCCACGAATCGCGCCGCATCGATAACCAGTTGCGCGGACGCGCCGGACGCCAGGGCGATCCCGGTAGCGCGCGTTTTTATCTCTCTTTGCAAGACGATTTGATGCGCATCTTCGGCGGCCACAAGATGCAAAACCTCATGCTGCGGCTCGGCATGGAAGAAGATGTGCCGATCGAAAGCAAACTCATCACCAAGCGCATCGCGGGCGCACAAAAGAATGTGGAAGCCCAGCATTTTGCTTCTCGTAAGCACGTGCTGGAATACGACGACGTGATGAACAAGCAGCGCCATGCCGTCTACAAAATGCGCCGGGCTTTGCTCGAAGGCGAAGACCAGAAAGACCACATCAAGGAAATCATCGAAGGCATTCTCAATTCCTACGTCGATCTCCGCTGCCCCGAAAAGACGCATCCCAGCCAGTACGAATGGAACGGTCTGGAAACGGACATCCTCAATCAGTTCGGCGTGCGCATTCACACTGAGGAGCTAAAGGATCTGAGCCGTCGCGAAATGGAAGCGCGCATCTACGATCAACTGATCGCGCGCTATCAAGAAAAAGAAGACATGTTAACGCCCGAGCTCATGCGCGAAACCGAACGCATGATTATGCTCAACGTGATCGATAACCAGTGGAAAGACCACCTGCTGTCGATGGATCACCTCAAAGAGGGCATCCAACTGCGCGGCTATGGCCAGAAGGATCCGCTGATCGAATACAAAAAAGAATCGTTCACGCTATTCCAGGACATGATGGATCGCATCGAAGACGAATCGGTGCGCTTCCTGTGCTTCCTGCAGCGCGGGCCCGACGAAGTGGCCGACCCCACTCAGAACGTTCCTCATCCCGAACTGTGGGACGACGAAGAGGACGAAAACGATGCCCAACCCGTCGCCGCAGGCAACATCACCAGCGCCGGACCCAGCGAGGCCGATCGGGCCGCGGCCCAGGCCGCTCAGAAGGCCGCACAGAACTCCGTGCTCGACCTCACGCGCAGCATCCAGCGCAAGAAGGAAAAAGAGATGGCGGCACTGCAATTCGTGGGCGGCGAAGGTCCGGTGGCCCAGCAGCCCGTGCTCAACAAAGAGAAAACCGTGGGCCGTAACGATCCCTGCCCCTGCGGCAGCGGCAAAAAGTACAAAAAATGCCACGGAGCGTAAACGCCGGAGCCCTGTCACGAGCGCTGCTGGGGCTTCTTGTCCCAGCGGTGCTCTATATCCCAGGCGTCCTATTCGCCCAGGCGCCCATGTTCCCGGACCAGATCGGGGCCTACGAAAAGAGCTCCCCCACAACCCTGGCCACCCCGGAACGCTACCTTTACCAGGAATACGGCCTGGAAGCCACCGAACAGGCGATTTACACCGCCCCCGACAAGCGCCGCTTCACCGCTACAGGCTGGCGTATGCACGATTCCACGGGCGCCATGGCTTTATTTCAGCTGCGGAGGCCCTCAGGAGCCACCGCCGCCAAATTTGCGCCCCTGGCCGTTACGACGTCCGACGGCGTGATCTACGCCTACGGGAATTATGTCTTCCAATTCACCGGAGGCCAGCCTGACAACAAAGATCTCAACCGTTTCTATAACCAGCTGCCCAAATTTGAGAATTCCCTGCTGCCCCTGCTGAGTCAATCCCTCCCGCCGGAGGATCTGGTGCCGAATTCCGAGCGTTACATCCTGGGGCCCGTCTCGTTGCAGCGCTTCACCCCGGCCATTCCCCCCTCGGTGGCCGCGTTCCGCTTCGGCTCCGAAGGCCAGCTCGGCAAGTACAACACGCCCAAGGGGTTAATGACGCTGGTGATCTTCAACTACCCTGCTCCGGCCATGGCCCGGGATCAGTCCGTGGAGTTCCAGAAGATCGCCGGAGCGGCCGTAAAACGCACTGGCCCCCTGGTGGCCATCATTCTCTCGCCTCCCGACCCGGACGCCGCCGAACGGCTACTCGGCAAGATCAACTATCGTGCCCAGGTGACCGAAACCGAGAAGGTCCCGGTCAATGAAATCAAAGGATTTGCCGGACAGCTGGTGAATATCTTCATTCTCGCGGGCCTGGTGATCGTGCTATGCTTCGTCGCCGGGCTGGGTTTCGGCGGATTCCGCGTCCTGCGCCGCAAACTTTCAAAACGGGACGACCCCGACGCCATGACGGTGCTAAATATTCGCTACACCCTGGCCACAGACGCCCCTCCAGGCCCCACGGACGCCTCATCCGCGACCGAGGCACCGCCCAAGTAAATAAACCTCGGAAATCTGCGCTGTTAGACGTAAAACAGTACTGTGGAAAAGCGTTTTTTGCGACCTTTTGGCGATTTTCGCGTTTTGCGAGCACTTTCCGTAAGAGCTTCCCATTCAAGCACATATCGACGATTTGAAACCCGCCAGTTTTTCGCTTGACTTAAAACGCCGCAAACCATAAGATCCAATCACTAACGGTTTTTGGCGGTTGCGTCCGCTGAAACTGATTCTCCCATGTACATCGCCCTGCCTGATAACAGGGTTCAGAAAATGCTCACCTCCGGGTGAGCATTTTCGCTTTCCAAGGCCCTTCCCAGGCAAAGACTTAGCCTCGGGCGCCCATAGTTTTTCGGCCGGAGGGTTCAAATCCTACGGCTGTATGTGATAACATCCGATAGTACCTAAAGTGCACCTCGCGGAGAGGTGGCTGAGTGGTCGAAAGCAGCGGTTTGCTAAACCGTCGTAGGGTCAAAAACTCTACCGGGGGTTCGAATCCCCCCCTCTCCGCCAGAACGTAGCCATGATTTTTGTTGTACTTACCAAAGACCTTTCAGCGGAAATGCGTTTTTGTACCAACTTTGTACCAGCAACCCTCGCGAGATTTCACTTTACCCGCTGAAGTTTCCGGCTTCGGTTGTTCTCCTCCTGAGCTAACGGATCGGCGCTGATGGCACGGTCCAAGCTCTCTTCCAGTTGCTTTTGACGTGCACGGACCCACGGCAGATAATGCTTCTCAGTGATTTTCGTACTCGAATGGCCGAGCAGCATCGACACCTGTTCGAGTGGAACGCCGGCCAACAATAATTCCACGGCGAACGTATCACGGAATCTGTGCGGGTGAGCCTTCGCCACCTTGGCGATTTTCGCGACGTCTCGGAACACGCGCCGGTACGTTTCGCTCAGCGTCTCCTTTGTTCCGCACCCAGTCCAAAACCAATGCCCAGGCGATACACGCGGAAGGCGGTCGAGTTCGTCAACGACAAATTGGGGAAGCTTCGTGTATACCGGCACGCCGGTCTTCGCGCTGTACAGCAGTAGCTTCTGGCCATCGAGCCGTTCGCATGGCAGACTGGCGGCATCGCCGATCCGAAGGCCGGAGTATCGCGCTAAAAGAATCAGCGCGCGAAGGCGCTGCAGTTTCACCGCGGGATATTTCCGCTCCGTCACGTTCCCGCAGGCTGCGAGCAATCTCTTCACTTCCGCGAGAGTGAACGGCATCGTGGGTTTGGTCGAGTCCTTCGGCTTGCGCAACCCCTTGGCGTAGTTCTCGGAGATCCATTTGTGTTTCAGCAGGAACCCTTGGAACGTGCGCAGGCGTTCGAGTCGCTTCCCGGCGGAACCAGACGTACATCCCGTCCACGTTTGCCGGAATTTCTCCGTGTGATGCAGATCGATTTCGGACGCTAGATCGACGCCGGCATCGGACCAGTAAGTTTCCAGCTGACGGAACATGATGCGATATTTTTTCTGGCTCGAGTCACGGAGCTTCTGGGCCTTACACTCTGCAATGAAAGCGGCGCAGGCCGCAGTGATCGTCACGCCGCGGCTCGACTCGGGGGCTGCAGGTTCCGGCGGCGCCTTGACTTCTTCCCTGCTCCCTGCAGCGTTCCATTTTTGAGTTTTCTCGTTTGCCTCAACCCAACTTTTCGTCGCGAGCGATTCGCGGATGATCTCACCGTCGTGGAGAGTGCCCTGCACCCAAATGGGGCATTTGCAACGGATCCAACGACGGCCTTCCAGCTTATGCAGACAATCAGAACTATGCCTTCGGTACGGGACTATCATCTGATTTCTCCTCTACGCTGTCACGATACCTGAACTTCCGAACACCGGGTAACACAGTTGGCAAAAGTGGAGGGGGTAACACAGTTGGCAAAAGTGGAGGCAAAGCTACCCCTAACGGAACCATCTTTAAGTCGATATCGAAACGCTTCAGCTTCGCGCGCTGCTCTTCGACCCACAACCCGAGGAAGGTATTTCGGATCTCCTGCATCTGAAACCGTTCCTCCATCGTGTATGGGCGCTGGCCTCGGTCATCTTCAACCCCATGGCGTTTTGAGCGAATGACGACGCCCTTATGCACCAGACCGCCGAAACCTGCGCTCAGCTTGGACGCTATGTCCGCAAGTTCGAGGAGCGTTTCGCCAGTTGGCGGTAGCCTGTTTTCCCAACGCACGACGGTTAATGGCACTACCTTGATTTTGCGCGCGAATTGTATCTGGGTCAGGCCAAGAAACTTTCGCAAAGCCAAAACAGCTTGGCTTGTAGCGTTCCGTTTCTTCTGGCGTCTTCTCATGAGAGGAATTCTAACATAAAAAGATAGTTCTTGACGTTAACCAACACGGCATGTTAGATTTCTGCAAGGAGGACGACAAAGTGAAACGGACTATGCTCAAACAAAATGTTTCGCTCGCCACTTATAACGTAGCGGAAGCGGCTCAAGTGGCTGGCACTGGCACGCGGGCGATCCGGGACGGCGTGGCTTCAGGTAAGATTCCTTCAATCAAATTTGGCCGACTCATCAAAATCCCAAAGGCGCCATTTCACCGATTCCTGGATTCCTGCGGAAAGGTGGCGTGACACCGCGCATTGGTTCCCGGCTCCTCGAAGAAATTCCTTCCGTCGTCCAGCTGCTACGCCTAAAAGCGCGTGAAGAGTGCCCCTGCGGATCGTGGAAGCCAACTGGTAGACTCTTTTGCCGGTTCTGCTGGAATCGTCTGGACCCCATTACGCAGCGCCGCTTGCGGGCTGACTTTGGGCCTGCACTCTCCGAAGCCTACGTGGCGGCACTCACAAAGCTGGAGGAACTCCGATGAGAACGCCCAAGGTGAAAACCCTCCGGATCCGGGATTGGGAGCACAGATTCGAAAAAAATCGCACGAGGGAGATTAGCGTCATGACCTGGCGACCAGAGCCAACGGATCTCTCCGACGATGTGTATTTGGACGTCGTGTCTCATCCGGACGGCGCGTCCCACTATGGCGTTTTGACGGCGCTCCGCAACGTTGCTGCGCGCGGCAAGCCGCGGGGCACGCTGACCATGGAAAACGGAGCGCCGCATACGGCAAAAACGCTCGCTCTGAAGACGCGATTACCGGAAAACGTCATTGAAGCGGCAGTTGAGCGTCTGCTAAAAATCGGCGAACTTGAAAATTCGACGCGCAAGTCCCGCGTTACGAGCCACATCCTACCGCAGGAAGGTGCGGTAATCCCGCAGGCAGGTGCGGGAACCCCGCACCCAGATAAGAAGAGATTAGAAGAGAAGACATCATCAACATCAGAAGAGAAGAAATCAGAGAAGAAACAACGCGCGCGCGAGCTTTCGCGGTCACCACAGCAGCGCACCGCAGACCGGAAAATCACAACTTCTAGCTTCGTTGATGCTGATGATGATCCCGGATCCGAACAAACCCCAACCCCCTCTCAGAGCGCCGGAGCTGCCGACCCGCCCCCACCGGGAAAAACTGCGGAACCGAGCTACGCTACCCCAGCGGACGAGTTGAAGGCCCTGCACGTCGAGTACGCCGGCGCTCCGATCACGCAGGAACTCCTCGATCACGTTCGAAGCCGTCTCGGCGGCGAAATTTCGCAGCAGTTCGTCCAGGAGCTTCGGACGCATCGTGGCCCGTTCCGGAATTATCAGGGATTTCTCCGCGACCACGTCAACAAGCCGCGGCACGCAGCGAGCGCGGCGAAAATAGCGCAATATCAGTGCGAACTGTGCGGTTCCGATGTACCCGGTGTAGGTCTACGTCTGCAAGGCCGCGAGGTAGTCGCGTGCAGTTGCGCCAACGCTGACTACGTGGCGGAGAAGATCGCGGACGGCACCATCACAGCGCAGCGGAAAACGGAGGCTGTAAATTGATCACACCTGAGTCGAACTCGCTCAACTCCTCCAATTCGGCAAGCGCGGGGTATGGGGTCTGTTTTTCGCCAAAGGCCTCGCACCTGACCGCCCGCCAAGAAATCTGGCGCGACCGCGGGTTAGACGGATTCAAAATTTTAAAGGAAAGGTGCAATTTTATGAAAGACCAAAATCAAAACGTCCCGCCGCCTAGCGGCCTCTCCGAACCTTCCCGAAAATTCTGGCAAGAAGTTCAGCCCGGCCGGGCGAATAGTTTTGCTGAGCAATCAATGCTTGCGATCCACTGCGAATTGCTCGACCAGATTGCAGCAATCGAAGCAAAGCTCCAGCAGGAAGGACTCACAAAAATAACAGCAAGGACGGGTGCCCAGCACGCGCATCCTCTCCTCGCAATTCAAATCCAGCTTCGAGGCCAAGTCTTAAAAATGGAAAAGGAATTTCGATTCGCGAAGCCGGAAGATCCGCTTGCCCAACTACTCCGCAAAAAAAACGAGGAGCAAAAATGAAAATCAAAACGAACGACAAACGCGAGAACGAATTTCGCCGCCAGGTGTCTGACGTTCGCGTCGTCGTGCAAGTCGGTATGTTGCGTATAAGCGCCAGTGGCAAACTAGGCCAGTAAACGCCGCGTGAGCGGCGTTACGGCGGGAAGAAACTAGACCGCCGGGAAACTGGTTCCAGCAGACATCCTGACGTGTTTGTGGAACACCGGAGAGGTGTACACAGTGG
>CAITIX010000131.1 GCA_903892565.1 uncultured Acidobacteriia bacterium | reverse complement strand
TGTGGTTCTATCGATTGCCGGCTTTTCCCTTTTATATGTGGCAAAGGCGGGAGTGCTGCTCGCGTTGAATTTGATGCCTCATTCGCGATTGGCTGCGATTAATGGCCTGACGATGGTCTTGACCGGAGGTATAACGATCACCTGGAGCTGTCTGGTGCACAGGGAGTTGGCGAGCGATGAGGTCGTTGCAGGCCACGCGTGGGATCCCGAGGAGATGGAACATTTGAGCCATCAGCTGGATGCCATCAACACCGCTCTGAGTCGGTTTGGCCGTAATTAAAGCCTTGTTCTTTACCTGGCATATTGCGCAAAACATCTTTTGCATTCTTCGTAACAGTGTAATATCCTAACGAATACTTTCAAGGTATCTACCATGAATCCCTGGATTGTAGCAGCGTGGGTCGTAACGATCGGTTCGGTGAGTGGTTTGGCCGGAACCCTTCTGTGGATGAGGTTCCGTTCGCGGACGAACCGGAATATGGCCGAAGATGCGGCCGGTAGCGGTTTCTCGTTTGAACGCTATCAGGTGATGGAGCGCCTGCTTTCATCCCATGAATTGCATTTTCTGGCAAGCCAGCCGGATGGGGCGCGGGACGTCAGAAAGTGGAAGCGCGATAGCGTCAAGATCTTCCGTTTGTATTTGGGAGAGCTGACCGCCGATTTCGATGCGCTGCACGCCATGGCCCGCCGGATGGTGGCGGAATCCGAAACAGAATCCGCGGAAATGGCTTCTACGTTAGTGCGTCAGCAAGTGGCGTTTTTCCAGGCGCGTTTGTCGCTGGAAGTTCGCGTCGTTCTGTTCCAATGGGGTATGGGAACGGTGGACGTTGCGCCACTCTTACAAATGGTGGAGAAAATGCGGCTGGATCTCAGCCAATTGACTCCGGCAGTCGCGCAGAGCGTTTAGGCATCGCCCTACGGAGGGCGATATGCGGTTATTTCGGTAAAGCGGCTTTAAGTCCGTCGGTCGGGCCGCGTTATCGACGTCGGTTTGGCATCCAGTTCCGCCGCTCGAAGCACCAAGCGATCCGGCGTTACTGCTGCTCATCCTGCATCCAGTAGTTCCGTCATTTGGGATTTCGCCACGCCGACGACTGCAGGACTCAGAACACTAGGACGGGACCGACTCGGAGGCGGCCTCGTCCAGTGGATGAAGTGAGTCGCGCGTTGAAGCTGGCAGGAGGATGTCAAAGCGCGTGCCCTGGCCAGGGGAGCTCTCCACGTGGATATCGCCACCATGAGCCGAGACGATCCACGAAACAAAACTCAAACCTAGTCCCAGGCCCTCAATCTTGCTGGTTTGCGCGGTGCGGACGCGATAAAAGCGGTCGAAAATATGCGGGAGATTTTCCGGTGGAATTCCCACTCCGGTGTCTTCGACGACGATGCGACACCAGCCCGAGCGTTCCGGATCCATTCCGGCCCGGACGTTGACCGAGCCGCCTTTGGGTGTGTATTTGATGGCATTCGAGAGCAAGTTGGATAAGAGGCGCTCGATTTGCGTGCGATCGGCGGAGATGGTGGTCCCTTCCTCGCATAAGGACGTGAGTGTGACGCCTTTTTCCTCGGCGGGAATTTGAAATTGATCGACCACGTCGGCCGCGACTTCTTCCAGATTTAGCGCAGTCCGTTGCAATACGACTTGTCCCGATTCCGCCTGAGAGAGCAACAGCAAGGCGCGCACGATGCTGGATAGTTTTTCGACGTCCTCCAGCGCGTTTTCCATCGCCTCCTGATATTGATCGGGCGTCTTGGCCGTAAACAGCGCTACTTCCAGCTGGCCGCGAATCGCGGTGAGAGGCGTGCGAAGTTCATGCGAAACATCGGTGGAGAATCGCCGCACCTGTTCGAAAGATTGGCTGAGCCGACGCGTCATATGATTGAAGCTGTCGATGAGATGGTCTAATTCGTCGTGGGCGCCGCGATTGGGGATCTGCGTGGAAAGATTGGTCCCAGTCAACTGCTGCGCCGCCTGCGCCACGGAGTTGAGCGGCCGGATGGCACGTCCCGCGAGTAACCAACCCGCGATGCTGGTCAGCGCAATCATCGCCGGTAACAACAGAAAATACGCGCGGGTGAAGCCGTTGACCGTGCGTTCGGTATCTTCGAGCGAACGCCCGAGGGCCAGGAAATACGGCTGGCCGCGGTCATCGCGCAGGGCGCCGGCTTTGATCAGATAGGGAATGCCGTCCTTCGCCGTGCGGATGTGGATTTCGGGTTTGGGCGAGCGAAGAATGCGAACAACTTCCGCAGGGGAATCGCTGCCGATGGTGTCGTAGGTTCCGGAATGATCGAGCACGTAACCCTTGGAATCGGTCAGCAGATAGACGTGGCGCAGGCGCTCGACGATGTAGGCTTCTTCGGGATCGGTGGAGTCCCAAACCCAGACGGGCCGCTGATTTTCGATGCTCAGGTACCCCTTGGCGGCACCCCATTCTTCTTCGAGAAGCGCCTGGACGTCCCCATTCATTTCCGAGCGCAGGGTTTGCCGGAAGATAAAGCCGATGGCGATCAGAAGCAGCGTAAAGAACAGCACATAGCTGACGGTGAGGCGGAAACGTAGGCCGCGGACAAGGCGGAGGGCCCGTCCCAACGCGGGCCTGATTTTGGGGAGTTGCATGAGCGAAAGTCTCTCAAACGCGGGCTTACGTCCCGCGCTCCATCCATCGGTTTCCTCGAGTTTACGAATTCGCGTCGCGGTCGGTGTGGCGGTCCGAAGTCTCCAGCATGTAACCGATGCCGCGCACGGTATGGATCATCTTCTCCGGGAAGCGATCGTCGATCTTGCTGCGCAGGTGACGGATATAGACGTCCACAATGTTCGTCAAGCCGTCGTAGTCCATATCCCAGACGTGTTCCACGATCATGGTACGGCTGAGAGGGCGTCCGCGATTGCGCATCAAGTATTCCAGAATGCTGAATTCCTTGGGCGCGAGTTCGATGTTCGTACCGCCGCGCGTTACTTTGCGGCGAATGCAATCGAGGGAAAGATCGGCCACTTGAAGACGCTCCGGCAGAGGCTGCCCACGGCGCAGGAGCACGCGGACGCGCGCCAACAGCTCGACGAAAGCGAACGGCTTGACGAGGTAGTCGTCCGCGCCGCCTTCCAGGCCCTTGACGCGATCATCCACGGCATCGCGCGCGCTGAGGATCAGCACGGGCGGGGAAACCTTGCGGTTGCGGATCTTCTTCAAGACTTCGAGGCCGTCCATATCCGGCAGGCCAAGATCCAGAATGATGAGGTCGTATTCCGTGGCGTGGACCATCTCGGCAGCGGAGCCGCCGGTGTTGGCCACGTCCACCGCATAACCGCCGCTCTCCAGACCGCGGGAAAGAAAGTCGGCAATCCGTTTTTCGTCCTCGACGACCAGGATTCGCATGTACTGAGTTTACCTCGCCCGTGTGGGGTCGCGATGAACGACTTCGGGGTCGTCGAACTGGCCTTCGGACAAGGTCGGAAAATTGTTACCTTGAGAAATCCCAACACCTAGGACGTCAAGCGCATAAAATGGAGTGGTCGAGGAAGAACTTATGAAGTCATACGGGAATACGCTTACGAAGCTGGTGTGCACGTTTATGTCTGCGGCACTCTTGCTGCTGGCGCCCACTGTTTTCGGGGCGGATAAAGACGATCCGGCATTTGCCAAATGGTGGCAGAAGTTTCAGCTGGCGGTGATGCGCCGCGATGTTCGCGGAATCGACAAAGGCGTGGAGTTTCCGCTGGATTGGCAGGTAAGTCCGGAAGTTCGCGCCGTGCGCAGCGAGTCGGACTTCGCGGCGAACTTTCAACTGTTCTTCACGCCCGACGTCATTAAGAATATCGCCGCGGCGAAACCGGAAAAGCTACCGAACGGAAACTACGTAGTGACGTGGAAGGGGAACGGCAAGGACTACGTGCTGAACTTCCGGTTCTACAACGGTGTGTATGCGATGGACAGCCTGATGGAAGCCCGCCCATAGTCTGGCGCAACGTTCCCCGCTACGCTTACCAGCCTGCGTGAAAGCCTGCAAATTGAGCCGCGTCCTCCGACGCGTGGCTCAATCTGGCTTTCACGCAGACTGTTTCGCCCCGAGAATTACCATCATCTCGGGATGTAAACCGAATCCTCTATTTGGCGAGCGGCGGCAGCGTCGTGAACGTGAGTGCCGGAGGCGTTCGGATGCCGATGACGCTGATCTGTGCGCCCACCGGCTTCTGGAACTCGATGGTCCCACGAATGTTTGTCGTGATGGAGAACTGCTGCGATAGCACGAAAGACGTGTGTCCGTTGATGCTGATCGCCAGGTTCCCAGCTCCGCCAATCGCGTTCCCTTTGTCATCGCGAATCACGACGGGGACAACGTTTGCGAGCGGCGCCTGGGCGCTGAGCGCGATTCCCGTTACGGTTCCGTTGGTGTTGTCGAACGGAATCACGTAGGCGTTGGCGTTGCGCGTTTCGAGCGGAACGACCGCTTCCTGGCCGTTCGGGTTATAGCGGAAAATGACGAAGCCGCCGATGTTACCGGTCGTGGTCAGCTGCGCGGATCCGGTCAAAAGAGGCGCGCCTAGTGCCCCCGCACTCTGAATCCACAGCGTCCCATGACCGGGGACGCTCTGGGTAATGGTGGGCGCGGTGGAGGCGGTGAACGTTCCCTGTGGCGAAGTCAGCGGCAGGTTGAGCGCATTGCCGCCATCGTCGTAAAAATTCAACGTTGCGGAGGCCGCGTTGGCACCGGTGTTGACCAGAACGAACGTCGTTTGCCAGCCATTCGCCGAAGCGAGGTGGGCCATCAAGCCGCCGGTGGTGCCGACATTCGCGATAGACGGAAGAGTGGTGATGGTCCCACCCGTGTAGCGAATCCCGAGGACACTGATTTGGGCTCCAGACGGTGCGTCAAACTCGATGGTTCCTCGCAGGTTCGCGGTAGCAGGGAATCCGACGGCGGGATCGGAGAGCACGAACGAAGTGTGTCCATTCGCGGGGAGCGAAAGAAATGTAGTGGAGAGCAAGTTGCCCTTGTCGTCACGAATGATGACCGGGATGCTCGACGCCGAGGCGGAAACGTTGGCGATCGCCACGCCGGTAAGAACGCCGTTGGTGTTGTCTAAGGCCAGCACGTAGGAGCTTGCCGTGCGGGTTTCCATGGGCACGACGGCTTCCTGTTGGTTGGGATCGAAATGGAAGATCGCGAATCCGTCTACGTTGCCCGTAGCCGCGAGTTGCGCGGAGCCTTCTAAATACGGCACGCTGGCGGTGCCCGTGGCCTGCATCACGAACGAGGCATTGGCAGCCACTGTTTGCGTTACCGATGCCGTGGTTGTGCTGGTTCCCGTTTGCGGAAAGACGATGGGCAAGGGAAGTTGGCTGCCGTTGGGGGCGTAAAGGTTGTTGGACAACGACGCCGCTGTCGTCCCTTTATTCACGAACGTAAAGCTGGTATTCCAGCCGCCCAAAGCCGCCAAATGCGGCATGGAGCCGATGAATGTCGGAGTGCCCGCTCCGAAGGACGAGATTTTGCGAATTCGATTGTTCCCGGTATCGGCAATATAGATGTTGCCGAGCGAATCCACAGCGACACCGAAATCCGTGCTGAGCTGCGCCGTGTTGGCCGCAATGTTATCGCCGTTGTAGCCGGCTGTGCCGGTGCCCGCGATCGTCGTGATCTGCGTGCGATCTGTGGACAACTTCCGTAGGCGATAATTCGGACCGTCGGTGAAGTAGATGGCCTGCGTGGTAGGATCCACCGCCAGACCACCCGGAAAGTTCAGTTGCGTATTGAGCGCAATGCCGTCGCCGTTGTAACCTGCCGTTCCGGTTCCGGCCAGTGTGACGACGCGGCCTGCGGTGAGTTCGCGAATGCGGTGGTTGAATTGATCCGAAAAATAGAGGTTGCCCGCCGAATCGAGCGCCAGCGCTGTGGGATTATTCAACAACGTGCTGGTACCGACGCCGTCGCCGTTGTACCCGGCGGTACCGGTGCCGACGATCGTCGTAATAATCCCGTTGGTGTCGATCTTGCGAATCCGATGGTCGCTTTGATCGGCAATATAAATGTTGCCCGCAGGGTCTACGACAGTGCGAACCGCGTTAAATAAATTCGCGCTTGTCGCGGCAATGCCGTCGCCGTTATATCCGGCCGATCCGGTACCGGCGATCGTTGTAATCTTGCCCGTGCCGTCGATTTTCCGGATGCGCTGATTCCCGGGGTCGTTGATGTACACATTGCCCGACCCATCAACGAAGACGCCCGTAGGTCCGTTCAGCTGAGCGCTGGTGGCCGGTCCGCCATCGCCGGAGAATCCCACAGAGCCGGTGCCGGCAATGGTTGTGATCTTACCGGACGTATCGACCTTGCGGACTCGATTGTTATGTTCATCGGCGATATAGATATTGCCCGCTGCATCGACCGCCACGAAGGGAGGGGCGTTGAGTTGAGCGCTGGTAGCCGCTTGATTGTCGCCGTTGTATCCGCCGTTGCCTGTTCCCGCAACAGTTACGATCGTGCCAGCCGTTTGACCGAAAGCCGTTAGGGCAACAAGGCCCAGTAAAGCAGAACCCCAAATGGGAAATCCGCCACGAATAGACGTGTTGATACGCACAACAACTCTCTTTCTCGGGGGATGCCCCCACTATATAACAGAACGGTTCGCTTCGCTACATTTTTCATCAAGAATGTTTTATAGGAAAAGGTCATGGGGGAGGGCGCCAGGCGGCATCCTCCCCCAACGAACACTTGTGATGCTACGGTACGATGACCGTCCCGGCTGGCAGGTCCCCCGGAGGCAAGGAGGAGAACACGGGGAAGGCTTCCGCATTGAGGGATAGCGTAATGATCGGGATATTCGACGTGATTTTCACGAAGCCCGTGAAATTGGTAAGTCCGAGCAGCGGACCGACGTTGGCGGCGCCGTGCTGCAGCGGTCCGAGCGTGATGATTTTGCTGCCGAGCAAAAGTCCGGACGTCCCGTAAACCTGGACGTTGACCGTTGCCGCGGCCGATCCGGAAGGATTGGCATAGGCAATACCGGTGGCGGTTTGCGCGAATGTTGCAAATGCCGTGGTGGGAGCGGTCTCCGCGTTCACGCTGGCCTCGCCCACTGCCGTTCCGTTAACGAAATAGCGATACAAAAGGCCGGCTTCCACAGGGCCTGTGCAGGTTGCCTGCGCCCATCCTTGCACGAAAGGTGGTGCGAGCGGGGCCTGGGTCTGTACGTGAAGGGATCCTCCCGGCGGCATGATATCGGTCCGCACGGAACTGGTCTGGTCGGTAAATGGCATGGATACGGGCAAGCCGTTATCGCCATAGAAACTCGTTGTGCATGTTACGGACTGCTGGGAATAGTTCACGTAGGTGAGCGTGGTTTGATATCCGCCGCTGAAGGCGAAATCCGAGAAATAGTAGGTGCTGCCGACATTAAACGAAGCGCTGCCGGTGGGCTGCCCTGTGATGGACGAGCCTGCCGCTGCGCCGACGCCGGCCACCGAACAATTGGCAGGAGAAACGACTGTGCATGTAGCGCCGAGACCGTAGATGAAACCGACGGTCGCGCCGTTCACGAATTGATTATTTTGCAGCACGGGCACGACGGTCGTTCCGGTGGAGGTGACGAGCGTCAACGTAATCGTCCCAGTGGAAGGCACAGCGGAAAACGAAAATAAGTTAGAACCTGGCGCCTGCTCGATGCCTTGAAACGGGTTTGTACCGCCGCTGGAGATGTAGCTGGTGACAAGACTGTAGGTTCCCGAGGTAAATCCGGGAGAGGCTCCGGTGAACGAACCGGAGAGGGTGCAGTTCACGCTGCTCCCCACGGAATTGCAGGAGCCAAGCGTCACAAGATATTGACCCAGGCCGCTGCCGTTTGCGCCAAGGCCATTCAACGTCAGGTTCTGCGCGGCTTGTCCCAAATTGATGGTGACATTCGTCGCTTGAGCGAATGGTGCGGCTACCAACGCTCCAAGCGCACAGAAAACGATCTTCAAAATGCTCTTCGCATGTCGAGGGATAAAAAGAGGATTCATAAGAGATCTCCTGCCTGGATGTTAGCGCTTCCCTCTCGTCTGTGTTTCCGCCGATTTGGAGGAGTGCCTACCGCGCCTTGCCGCGGCCCATCTGTACGCGATAATCCACGACTGCAGGCATGTTGACCACGCGGCACATTTCGAATAATCGCGAGCGGGCGCGAGCGCCAATGGTTTCCGAAAGGCTCTTCTTATAGACGGGTTGGCCGCCCGCGCTGGTGTATTCGACGGCGCGACCGGTGACGTCGTCGTCCGGAAGATTGGTGGTGGCGATAAGCGGCTTCCGGTGATTACATCTATATGTAATGATCGCGGTGACCGTATCTTCCACCCATTCGGTCACGCGATGCGCGCCGAGATCGTCGAGCACGAGCACTTCGGCATCGAGCGCCGTGCGGTAGGCTTCGCGATCGGCCGCACCGGAGGCGGCATCGTAGCCGGAGCGAATGCGATCCAGTAAGTTTTGATAGTCGAAGAACAGGCATTCGTGTCCGCGATCTAACAACGCTTTCATGGCCGCGACTGCAAGATGGGTTTTCCCTGTGCCCGGACTTCCAACCAGAAGCAATCCCGGGCGTTCGCCGGCGGGAAATTCGCGCACAAACGCGCGCACTTGCATGAGCACCGTGCCGAGTCCCTGACGTGCAACAGGGTTATCTTGTGGGATCTCGAAATTCTCCAAGGACGCATCGCGATAGTTGGGCGGAATGCGCGAACTATCCTTCAGCGCGCGGGTTCGAGTAATGGCCGAACATTCGCAGCGGGTGGCGCCTTCCAGGCCGGATTTCTGCACGATCTTCCAACCGGTGCCGTCGCACTTGGGACATTTTTCCATGATTGTTACCGCCTGTTCGGACAAAAAGCAGATCCCCGGACTTCGCTCGGGATGACAACCTTAAGTTTATTCGATCACCAGAAGTACGTCGCCCGCCGTGACCGCAGCGCCTTCGGCGGTGCGGACCTCCAGGACCTTGCCGGCCCTCGGAGACTTCATTTCGTTCTGCATCTTCATCGCTTCGACGACAATCAGGCCCTGGCCTGCTTCCACATCCTGGCCCGCTTCCACCAAAACGCGGATTACGCGGCCGGGCATGGGCGCGGCAATCGTTTGACGTCCTGAACCGGATGCAGCGGAGCCTTGACCGCGGAACTTGCGAGGATCCTCCACATCGACCGCGAACGTTTGGCCATTGACGATCACTTGTCCATTTGCGGTTGCGATGGCGCGGTAGCTGCGTCCTTCGATCAGCACGGAAACGGTTCCGTCTCCGGCGTGTTCGAGTGAAAATTCCTTCGTGATGCTTTCGCCGTCTTCGCGCGTGTACGTGAACTTGTTGTTTTCACGCACGAGCTTCGCGGCGCAGGTGCCCGCGGAGCTGGTGTTTATGGAAACGTCGTACGTCGGCATATCTAGCGAAGCTCCGATGCTCGGCCCACGGCGGCCCATTTCGATGATGCCAGTTGAACGCGATTCACGATGGGTTCTGTGCCAGCGAGTGCGACGACCAATGCGGCGACGGCCTCCGCTTCTATGTCGGGAAGTTTTTCCTTGCGTCGCGCGAAGTAGCCATCCAGGAACGCGGTGGTTAGGCGACCTGCGCGAAATTCTTCGTCTTCCAAAATGCCGGTGAAGAATTCACGGTTGGTTCGGAGGCCGCCGCGGATGCCGCCGATGACGTATTCTTCGAGCGCGCGAATCATGCGCGTGGTGGAGAGCTCGCGCGAAGGAGCCCACGTGGCGAGCTTCGCGAGCAGCGGATCGTAATCCATCGGCACGTTCCAGTTTTCGTAGACTCCGGAATCGAGGCGGATGCCGGGTCCTGAGGGCTCACGCAAACGCGTGATCTTGCCGGGTGAGGGCATGAAGTTCTGCTCGGGATCTTCGGCGTAAATGCGGCACTCGATGGCGGAGCCCGACCAGCGGACGTCTTCCTGACGCACCGTCAATCTCTCTCCTGCGGCGATTTTCAATTGCCATTGCACGAGATCCAGCCCCGTGACGTTCTTCATCACGCGCCCGCCCGACTTCACCGCTTCCGCCCGGCCATTCACGAAGCGCAACCCGATCAGATGATCGCGCGCGGCGCCCGCCGCGATGCGGCGCGGGCCGGAGATATTGCAGGCGGCGACGGCGCCGATGGTGGGATCGCCTGCGCTGCCATAAAGCGCGCGATGATCCATGGGCTCGAAGGGCAGCATCTGCCCCTTCTCGCCAATCGCCCGCTCGATTTCGGAGACCGGCG
>CAITIX010000130.1 GCA_903892565.1 uncultured Acidobacteriia bacterium | reverse complement strand
TCCTCGAACTTGGAAACCAGCTTAGAGCTTACGCGCTATCTCACCGGGTTGGCGTCTCCGGTGCACGTCGTGGGCCTCCACGTTCGCAGTGATTCGCAGGCAATCTTACAGTCGTTGCGCGCCGGAGCAACGGAATTTCTGGCCCTTCCGTTTGACGCGGCCACGCAGAAGGACGCGGTCGCGCGTCTGCGAAGGCTGTGCGTGCGGGAAGCCCCGGCACCAACTGCGGCCGGAACGGTGATTACCTTTTCAAGCTCCAAGCCCGGCTCGGGAGCATCTACGCTTGCGACGCAAGCCGCGTTTTGCCTGCAGCGTTTGACGGGAAAGCGCGTGCTATTGGCGGACTTCGATTTGACGGGCGGGACCATCGGTTTTTATCTCAAGTTAAACCACACGCATTCGTTGCTCGACGCCCTACAACACGTCGATGAGATGGACGAAGGCCTATGGCACGACTATGCGGTGAGTCATGGAGGACTACACATTCTTCCGGCTCCTGCCGCTCCCTATGCCGAGGCTGTCGATCCAAACCGCTTGCGTGTGCTGGTGGAATACGCGCGTCGTTCGTACGACTGGACCATCATCGACACGCCGACGGTTTTCAACCACAACAGCTTGATGGCAATTCTGGAAGCCGAAAAAGCCTTCGTTGTCACGACCGCTGATTTGCCCAGTCTTCATTTGACGCGCAAGGCCGTCAACATGACCGACCAGGTAGGGTTTCCCAAAGAGCGTCTTCACGTCTTGATGAATCGGGTCGATAAGCGCGATGGTCTGGGGATCGCCAATTTGGAGAAGCTCTTCAATTGCCCCGTTTATGCAAGTTTTCCGAACGACTATTTCTCCCTGGATCGGGTGGTCACGCTGGGCCAGCCGCTGGGCGCGGAGACCGACCTCGGCAAAGCGATTGAAGGCTTGTCGATGCGCATTGGCGGCATCATCGCTCCGAAAGCGGCCCCTGCAGCACGAGAATTGAAACCGGCATTGTCCGGAGTTTAAGGATTTGAGACAGGTCTATGTTTACACCGCTTGACACGAACACCAAGAGCGCGCAGCAGGTTTCCTGGGAACAGCGCCTGCTGAAGAATTCCGGTCGTCAGCGTGCCAGCCTGAAGCCCGAGTATCAAGAGCTGAAGTTCACCTTGCACCGCAAGCTGGTGGACAAGATCAATTTAGAGGCGCTGGCCACCATCGATAACCAGCGCGTCCGCAGCGAAGTACGCCAAGCGGTCATTCAGCTGATCGACTCGGAGCCGACGCTTCTCAGCTCGGTCGAAAAGCAGCAGATTAGCGATGAAGTCCTCGACGAAGTCTTTGGACTTGGCCCGCTCGAACCGCTTCTGACGGATCCCACGATTTCCGATATCTTGGTCAACACCTCTAAGCAGGTCTACGTCGAACGGCGCGGCCTTCTGGAATTGACCAACGTCACGTTTCGTGACGATCAACATTTACTGCGCATCATCGACAAAATCGTCAGCCAGGTGGGACGCCGCATCGACGAATCGACGCCCATGGTGGACGCCCGCCTCTTAGACGGATCGCGCGTCAACGCCATTATCCCTCCGCTGGCCGTCGATGGACCTCTTCTTTCCATTCGTCGATTTTCCACAGATAAGCTGATGCCCAACGATCTGGTGGAGAAGATGGCGCTTACACAAGGCATGATGGAACTGCTCGAAGCGGCCGTAAAGGCCCGCTTGAACATCATCATCGCCGGCGGTACTGGCGCCGGTAAAACCACTCTTCTGAACGCCCTTTCCGCGTTCATCAACAGCAAGGAACGCATCATCACCATTGAAGACGCGGCCGAACTGCAGTTGAAACAGCCGCACGTGGCGCGCCTCGAAACGCGTCCTCCGAACTTGGAAGGCAACGGAGCGGTTCGCCAGCGCGAACTTCTGGTCAACAGCTTGCGTATGCGTCCCGACCGCATCGTCGTCGGCGAAGTCCGCGGTGGCGAAGCGCTGGATATGTTGCAGGCGATGAACACGGGTCACGACGGCTCACTCACCACGGTCCACGCGAATACGCCGCGCGACGCCGTTTCCCGACTCGAAGTCATGGTCTCTCTCGCCAATGCGAACATGCAGCTGGTTTCGATTCGCCAGCAAATCGCAAGCGCGGTGCACGTATTGGTGCAGGCCGCCCGTCTCAGCGACGGATCCCGCCGCGTCATGTCGATTACCGAAGTAACGGGTATGGAAGGCGAGATCGTAACGCTCCAGGATTTGTTCGTATTCGAGCGTCGCGGATTGGATCCGGACGGCAAAGTGGTTGGGCGCTTTGCAGCCACCGGCATTCGGCCGAAATTTTACGAAAAGCTGCTGAGCGCCGGCATCCGGCTGCGCTCGGATTTGTTCGAAGAAGTTGTGGAGGTCTAGCGCATGCGACTGGTATTGATGGGCCTCATGATCTGGGGCGTGTTCATGATCGCGTGGTTCGTCGTGTCGAAGTATTTTAAGTCGGCCGACCTGACCCGCGTAAAAGCTCGTCTCCTGGGCACGAACAAAGTCCAGAAGGCCGCAAAAGCCGATGCACCGAAGCAAGAAATCCTAACGCAAACGGTTTCGAAGGAAAACAACTTCGCGCAAGTTGTCGTCGAAAAATATCAACTCGGCCCCAAGCTGGAAAAGTTTCTCGAACAGGCTGGAGTGAATTGGACACCGGCCCGTTTTGTGCAACTCACGATCGGCGCGGCCGGAGCAGGCGTGTTATTGACGATCTTTTTCCTTCCGATACCAAGCTGGACGGCTCCGCTCGTCGGGGCCGCCGCCGGTGTTGTCCCGTTTCTTCAGATCGCCCGGAAGCGAGCGAGCCGTCTCAAAAAGTTTGAGGACATTTTCCCTGACGCGTTGGAATTCGTCGCCCGCTCGATGCGCGCCGGGCACGCATTTTCCGTGTCTCTCGAAATGATTCACCGCGAATTCCCGGAACCTGTGTCCGGAGAGTTCCGGAGGACCTTTGAGGAACACAATCTTGGACTACCGATAGACACGGCGTTGCAGAAGCTCGGCCAGCGGGTTCCGTCCCTGGACGTACACTTCTTCGTCTCTGCCGTACTCCTGCAAAAACGCACTGGCGGTAATTTGGCTGAAATTCTGGACAAGCTGGCGTACGTGATTCGAGAACGCTTTAAGTTACGCGGACGCATCCGCGCGGTCAGTGCTCACGGAAAGATGACGGCAACCGCTTTGTCGTTGATTCCCATTGGAGTGGCGGTTCTCATGTTCTATACGAACCCCGATTACGTCAAATTTTTCTTCACAGATGATGTGGGGCAGATCATGATGGGCAGCGCCGTGGCGCTGCAGCTGATCGGCTACTTTATCATGCGCAACATTGTGGACATCGAGGTATAACGCCATGCCGATCGTCGTGATCTTAATCTTTTGCGGCATCTTCGTAGGCGCCGCGTTCTTTGGAATGAAGCTGTATGTGCGCCCGAACGAGGCGTTGGATCGCGTGGCCGGGGGAGCTGCCGATGCTGGCGTCGAAACGCTGCCGCAGCATCCCAGCCTGGCATTCCACGAACTGATCAAAAAGCTCGGGAACTTCGTCCCGCAGTCTCCGAAAGACGTCACCGTCATGCAGCGCCGGCTGATTCGGGCCGGTATCCGGGGCGAGAACTCCCTGAAGATTCTGTACGGAGCTAAGGCCTTCTTTGGAATCCTGCTGCCGGTATTAACGGCAATCTTCGTAGTGGGCTCCTCGACCGATTCCAGCAACAAATTGATTCTGATCCTGAGCGCCACAGCCACCGGATTTTTTGGTCCCAACGAATACGTCCGACGCAAAGCCGTGAAGCGCCAGAAAGAAATCGGCCGCGGCCTTCCCAATGCGCTCGATCTGATGGTCGTCTGCGTGGAGAGCGGATTGGGACTCGATCAGGCCATTCTGCAAGTCGCCAAGGAACTGGAAGCCGCCCATCCGGAGATCTCTGAGGAATTCGGCACCGTCAACCTGGAATTGAAGGCCGGAAAACGCCGTGTAGAGGCCCTACGAAACCTGGGCGAACGCACCGGTGTCGAGGACCTGAAGAAGCTGGTCGCAGTGCTGATCCAGGCCGACCGTTTCGGCACGGGCGTCGCGCAAAGCCTGCGCGCCCATGCGGACTTCATGCGCGTCCAATACCGTCAGGTGGCTGAGGAAAAAGCCGCCAAATTGGGAGTCAAATTGATTTTTCCGATCTTCTTCTGTATCTTGCCGAGCCTATTTGCCGTAACAGTCGGCCCGGTTGCGATGAAGATCATTCGGGAACTGATCCCGATGATGAGCAACATCTAGTACTGGCCTAAAGGTTAGTGCTAGAAAAGCCGAATTCTCAATTGTCTAGGAAAGGAGAGAACCATGGACACTTCCACTGTTCGAACCGTCTGTGCCGTACTGGCGATCCTGTTTATTGGGGTCATCGTACTGCGCCGCAAAAAAAACGCGGAGTAACGCTCAACGAATATCCTGGCCGGGTGGCGCGAACCTGCGGGGCATGCGCGCTCCGGCCGGGACGATGAGTGAAGGAGGAGACGGATCGGCGCCGCAATGCGCTGTGGTCTGTACGCAGGAACCGGAGTAAATCATGCGGGTTAGAGTGATAAGCGTAATGGCGGCCCTGGCGTTGACACCATTGCTGACAATGGCGGCAACGTTCGGCAACGTGGTGCAACTGCGCGGGCAGATTTCCGACCTCGCCCTGGATGAAACACGCGGCAATCTTTTTGCCGCGAATTTCAGCGCGTATCGAGTGGAGGTCATTTCCACCGTCACGGGACGACTGGTCACCAATATCCCACTTGCCGCCCCGCCGAGCGCCCTTTCTGTTTCTCCCGATGGCCATTACCTGGTCGTGGGGCTCTATCAAACACCCGTTATCAACATCGTCGGCGGATTTCAACCTGCCACTGGAGGTCTCAGCATCGTCGATCTCACAACGGGCGGCATTGTCCGCACGATCCCGTTGAACAATCCGGTGTTGTCGGTCGCATTTGGCAGCGATGGAAAAGCTTTGGTCATTGTGAGCTCGTCGGGCCAGGCAGCGCCGCTTCCGCCGAACATATTTGCGTTGACTCCGTCGACCGGCGTCATGAAGACCATCGGAACCGTGCCCATCTTCAGCCGCATTCTGCCGCTGGATCCGGCGCCTACCGGGGCAAACATTCAGGTACCGACCACGCCGATCCAAATTATTCAGACCGCCACCTCCGTTTCAACGGATTTGAACACCATTACCGTTCTCGGGGCGCTCATACAGGACGATTCGGCGACGTCCAATCAATCGGAATTTTTGCGCTACAACGTTCCGACTCAAACACTCGTGGTGCAAGGCTTCATCAGCACGCCGCCCATGGGCCCCCGGTCCGTCGCTTCGGACGCCACGGGCACGCACGTCATGTCCGGATGGTCGGAACACCAATTTGTCACCAGCGCCACTTGTTTGACGGATCCGCTGACTTCCCCGCCCGCTGGTCCGGGACCTTGCCAAATTGCACAGGTCGGCGCGCCCAACGGTGCGTTTCAACTGGGGAGCCACGCTTGGGACGTGAAGCGGAATCTCATTTATTCGCAAGTCCCCGCCCCAAGCGAAGGCCACGTACTGAATATTATGGATACCGATAACTTGACGGTGCGCGAACGCATCCAGCTGTCGGAGGATCTCTCTGCACGTTCACTGATGTCGAGCGATGGGAATACGATGTATTCCATTTCCGCGAGCGGCGTCACGATTTTCCCCATCGGCCAGCTGCCCAACACTCCACAAATCGGAACCGCGCAGGAAGACTTGCTGTTTGCCGACACCGGCAACGGATGCACCGCATCGCTTTGGACGCAGACACTCACCATCAATAGCTTGGGCTCCGCGCCTGCGGACTTCACCCTCTCGCTGCCGGCCGGCACGGCTGGCATTACATTTTCGCAGACCACGGGGACGACCCCTGCACAAGTACAGGTGACGATAGATCCCTTAGTGTTTCAGGCCAAAAAGGGCACAACGACCATTCCCCTGACGATCAAGTCGAACGCTGCGATCAATCTGCCGCCCGCGGTTCGTCTCTTAATCAACATGCACGGAGCTACGCAGGTCGGACGCATTATCAACGTCCCCGGCACGATTGTCGACATGCTGGCGGATCCAACCCGCAAGCGTTTATACCTACTGCGCCAGGACAAGAATCTGGTGCAGGTCTTCGACACGAACACGCTCACGCAGATCGCCACGCTGCGCACCGGTAACACACCGACGCAAATGGCGTTCACCTTGGATAACAACTACCTCGTGGTGGGCAATGACAATTCGATGCTGGCGAACGTTTTCGACCTGAACACGCTCACTGCGACTCCTCCCATCGTGGTCCCCTACGGCCACTATCCGAGATCGGTCGGCATCTCCAACAATAAGTGGTTTTCGTTAAATCGCAATGCCGGTCTCCCCGTGCCGGTCAAGGCCGATACCCCGAGCGGAGTGTTAGATCAACTAGACTTCACAAATCGGGTGGCAAGCACACCGGAAACGCTCGATGCCGCTGTCAATCCCGCAATCATCTCGAACAATCTGACATCTTTCGATGGCGTCATGGCTCCGTCGGGAGATGGCACTTATATAACGCTGGCCCTCACCGACGGCACGCTGGCAGGCTACGACGCCACGGCAAACGCCTGGGTCGCGGGACGCCAGGATCTGGCCACGATCAAGGGCAGCTACGGTGTCTTAAACAGCCAGTTGTGGAACTTTGGCGCAAACCTGGTCAACGGTTCGCTGGTGCCGGCGGGGACGGCTTTCCCCACCACCGAGGGGACAGCCTCGGGAGTCGCGCCGCTCCTCGGGATCGGTGTTCGGACCAGTTCCACCGCAGACTCAGACCCCGGCGTACTTCAGTTGATCAACACGATAAACTTCACGGAATTTGACCAGGTGTTGATGACGGAAGCTCCCAAAACGTACACCAGCATGTTGACCGGCGCCGTGGGACAAGTCGGCCAGACAATTTTGAGCCTGACGCGAACATTGGCCGTATCGCCCGATCAATCGTCCATCTACGCTCTGACCGTTTCGGGCTTGACCGTTCTTCCAGGAAATTTCTACATCCCGGCGGCGAGGCCCTCGATCAGCTCAGTCGTGAGCAGCGCGGACGGCTCTTCCAATCTGGCTACCGGTGGACTCATTTCGATTTATGGCACGAACCTCAGCGCTACAAGCCAGGCTTCCGGGTTCCCGCTGGCAACGTCGCTGGGCAATGCGTGCTTTACGGTGAACGGGGAAAAGCTGCCGCTGTATTACGCGTCTCCTTCTTTGGTCAACGCGCAGATCCCTTACGATATCTCAGGGACCGCGTCGATCCTCGTGCGCAGCACGGCGGGCATCAGCGATCCTTTTTCGCTGAACGTTCAACCAGCCGCGCCTTCCGTCTTCCTGAACACGTCAGTCAGCCCGGACACCCCGCTTCCTTACGTGACCCGTAAAACGAACGGACTCTTGGCGACACCGTCAAACCCCGTGCATACGGGCGACATCCTGCAGATCTTTCTGGCGGGCATGGGCCAGACGTCGCCGCCCGCCACTGCGGGAGTGGCGCCTACCGGAAATCCGCTGCAAAGCGTAGTGCTGCCACCCACGGTAACGATTGGCGGGATTAACGCGGGAATCGTAAGCGCGGCCCTTGTGCCAGGGGTAGCGGGTGTATACGAAGTGGACGTCTCGGTGGACCTGCAAACACCGCTCGGGCTGAGTGTCCCATTGACGATTTCGCAAGCGGGCATTTCGCAATCGACGCAAGTCCGCGTCGTGAAGTAGAACCGGGCATTTCGTGGAGGCCGCTCGAACGGCCGCAAATGATCGAACCAGAAGAAAAAAGAAAGAGACTCGCGGAGAAATAAAATGGACATGAAGCGAATTACAATCCTGACCGCCGCCGCCGTGCTGACGTTTTCACCGGCCGCCATGGCGCAGAAATGGGAATTTGGCGGTGGCTTGGGGGGAAGTTTCACGCCCTCGAACACCGTCACAAACGGAGCCTCCTCCGCCGATGTAAAGGCACAGACGAATGTCGCGGGCGCCCTTTGGCTTTCGAACAGCGTCGGCGAGCACTGGGGCGGCGACGTGCGCATCGGATATTCCCGCGGCGATCTCCAACTTTCCAACGGCACCGGGCAGGCGACCTTTGCCGCCGAAGCGTACACGTTACACTACGACTTCCTATATCACTTCACGCCAGTGAAGGCGAGAGTGCGCCCCTACTTGGCCGCCGGCGGCGGAGTGAAGTACTACCGCGGAACGGGCACCCAGGTTTTGGTTCAGCCTCTAAGCCAGTTTGCGCTTCTGACGAACACAAATCAGCTGAAGCCGATGCTGAGCCTTGGCGCTGGAGTAAAAGTCAAACTGACCAATCACCTGGGCCTGCGTTTGGAGGTCCACGATTACCTGACCGCCATCCCGCAAGACATCATTGCGCCGAATGTCGGCTCTAAGATCAGCGGCTGGAGACAAGAAATCGTCCCGATGGTCGGGATCAGCTACCTGTTCTAATTTCGTTCATGGGAGGTTGCCATGTACTTTGACGCGACTCCGGCTAACATAACGTTGCTACTCGTCGTCGTGCTTGGAATATGCGCCTTGGCCTCGCTCTATCGGGGCAAGTTCACCAGCAACCTCCCTCTACTTTTTTATGCCATCGCCTTCACGATGGTTTCTACCGCTGGGATGAACTCCTACATCATGTACGTGGGCCTGGCATTTGCGCTCATTTTGCGTTTCGAGTTCATGAGCAAAGGCTTCACCAAGTTCGTCGCGTTCCTCTCCGGTGCAGCCATTGGGCTGGCGGCGTTGTCGATCCTGGATCAAGTGTTCGGCAACGGAACAATGTTCTCGTAATGCCACCCACCCCGAAGACCGGTTCTCTCCGACCGTACCGTTCTTTCTATCGTTAAAACTCTACCCTGGCGTGAGGATGGGTACGGCACGGGTGTTGTGCCAAGGAACGCCGGATTCCTCGTGTGCTGAGTCAGCAGTTCATCTAACAGATAACCGCGAGTGGGGCGGTCCCGCTGAACCGCGGTTCTGAAGCGGACGAGGGTCCGGAACGGACGAAAGACACACGCGTCCGCTCCACGGCTGAGGACGCTAGATCAATTTGTCATTTCTAAACCAGCGGGACGCTAATCTCTAGACTTGCGCCTTGGCCGGGACGGGAATGCAGCATGAGATCGCCACCGAGCATTCGCACGCGCCGCCGGATGCTGGCCGGTCCCATGCGCATCAGTTCCAGCTCATCCAGCGTGAAGGCGCCGCTAAACGGGAATCCGCCGCCGTTGTCCTCCGCCTTCATTTCGATCTTGCGCCCGCGCAAGCCCACGGAGACCGCGACGCGCGAGGCTCCCGAATGCTTGTGAATGTTGTGCAGCGTCTCGCGCACGATCTGCAGCAACTCGAGCGATACTTCGGTCTGCGATGGATCGCAAATTTCGCCGCTCGAAAAACTTGCCGCAATGCCCGTGTCGCGCTGGAATTGTTCGACCATGCGGCTGAGCGACGAGCCCAAGCTTGCGCCTTCATCCACCGGCCGCATGCTGCGTACAAAACCGCGCAATTCCGTAACCTGCTCCTTGCACAGCTCCTGTAATTGTTTCAGCTCTTGCATGGCGGCCTGCACGTCGCGTCCCAGCAGCTTCTTGATGATTTCCAGACGCATCTGGAAGCTGATAAAGTTCTGCAGCGGGCCGTCGTGGAAATCGGCTGCCACTCGCTGACGTTCGGCTTCGCGCGCGCCTTCGGCATCGGAGCGAATCATGACATTGTGGCGCAACACGCGAGACATGCGCGTATCCTGATTGTCCTTGTGGAGCGCGAACGCGGTGGCCAGTGCCGCCGAGGCCACCGACAGCCAAAAGAAGGAGCCGCCCCCTGTTCCCAGCCCAATGAGCACCACAGCAAGGGAGCCAACAATCATCACGCGCAGATAGGGATGCAGCATGGCCGCCGAGCAAAGCAAGTAGCCGAGCGCCAGAGCCGGCGCCCAGGGCAACGGCAACAGCATTAGGCAGTAGGCGAAAAACGCCCAATCAATGATCAACGCCACAAGCGCGTTTGGCTTGGGTGCGGAATGGATCTCGTACAAGGTTCCCGTGGCAAAGATGGCGTAGGCCACCAAAAACGCGAGCGACGCACTCATCCGGGCGCCTGCCACAAAGGGATACGCGCCGAGCGTGGTAAAGGCCAACGCCACCCGCGCGATGCGCAACGCCATTCGTCCGCGATAAGGAAGCATATTAGCGTTTGTAGAGGAACAAACGGTGGCTACGTCCCTCGCCATCGTCATCGATGTCGACGATCTTGGCGGGCTTCCACCGGTAAAATTCGAAATCGTGCACGACCACGCGCGCGCCCTTCTTCAACTGCTTTTCGAGAATCGGCGTCACTTTTTCGATAGCCACTGGCAAAAGATAAATCGTCAGTAAATCGGCGGAAGAATAGTCCTGCTCCAGCAAATCTCCCTGAATAATGTGCGCCGTGGGCGATAGGCCCAGGGTTCGAATCCGGTCCGAACTCTGTTTGACGAGGGATTCATCGAGTTCGACCCCATAAGCATCGGCCTTATACTTGCGCGCCGCGATGATCACAAAGCGCCCGTCGCCCGAGCCCAAATCGTACATCTTCTCGCCCGCCTTCAAGCCTCCCAGCTCGAGCATCTTCTCGACGATGGAATTAGGCGTTGGATAGTACGGAGCGATCTTCTTGTCGTCCTTCTTGTCAGCCTGCTTGTTCTCGGCGCCCGCTTCCGCCTGCTGCTGCGCCGGTAGCGAGGCAACGAATAAAGTAAGAACAACTGCCGCGACCACCGGCAGAGTGAAATGTACGGTTTTCATTTTAGGGTTCAATATAGACGCGCACGCGATTGCTCACCGCGCCGCCCATGTCCACGTACAATTCCGCCGGACCGTAATTGACGATCTTTGGCACGGTGATCTCCACCAGATACAAACCGACGTAGCCCGGCGCCAGGATGGCCCGCGTCACGGCAACGGGCGTACGATCCAAATACACGCTCACGGCACCGGCTACGCGCGGCGTATTTTCTAAAGGCGCAGCCAAGCCTGCGGGCCACTCGGGAGTCACGCTCCCCAGCCCCGAGGCAAGAATCTGAATGCGCCCGCCGGAATGCGCGGGCGTCATGGCGTCCAGCATGACTCCGCTATCGCCGTCGAGCAGCATGGGCATCCCATCGGGACCTGTGAAAATCGCAGGGGCAGCCGCAGCCACCGTCAACGGAGCGAACGTCATCCCGGTTCCACCCACCGTTGCCGTCAGCGCGAGCAGATTGCCCTTCACGTCGAACGGCACCTGCAACTGCGATGCTCCCGAAGACGCGTTCAGCACTGGAATGGTCACATCGCCCGCGCGCACCGCCGTTACCTGCGCACCAAGAATGCTGATGAGCGACCCGGGAGCCACGGCGCGCGCCACTAGATCCGCTGCGTTTACAACCCTGGGGTCCAAATAGCGATGCGGCGCGAGCGTGGCATAGACGCCATAGCCTTCGACCGCCGCCCACAACTGATTGCCCTGCCCGTCCAATTTCACGTCCGCGGCTGGAACAGACGGCAATCCGGGCAGCGCCGTCCACTGGGGAGACGCGCCCAAACTCGCCAAATCCGCATAACCGGCGAACACCCCTGCATCGGTAGCGACGTAGATTGCTCCGCTTGCGACATCCGCCGTCACGCCGTGCGCAGCAACATCTGGCAAGTTGGCCGTCAGGTTATCCCACACCACACCACCGCTGATCGTGTGCAGTACGTGAGCCCTTTGATCGAGCACCATAGCGTTCGCCGGAGTTTTCCCGAAAACCGCGATCGCAACGCGCGTGTCCTCTGGATTCACCCAGATGCGTTCTACCGGACCAGAACCTGTGGCCGGGTACACCTGCCAAGATTGTCCACGGTCTGACGACGCGCGAAGTTGACCATCCGCCGTTCCAGCGTAAACCGCATCTCCCGAAACGGTTACCGCCGTGACCTGCACACCAGAAAGCGCTCCCAACGCTGCCCGCAATTGGGCCTCGGTCAGAATGTCGGAATTATCTGCCGCCAGCCACGCCTGCTTCTCTCCCGGAGGCCATTCCGCCGCGCGATTTCCGCGTAGCTCGATCCGCACGCCCTGTCCATTTTCGGGCAGATTCAGGAGCCTCGCCACGGGCAGATTTGGAAGCCCGTCATTCAGACTGGTCCAGGATTTTCCGGCATCGGCCGAGCGAAACACGCCTAGGTCAGTGGCTGCGGCGATCTCGTCGGGATTCTTCGGAGAAACGGCCAAGTCCCGAATAGTCCCGGGGACGCCGGCCGATCCCGGCACCAGCCCAAGCACATTCGCCCTGGGGACATTGGGGGCTTGGGTCGTGGCGGCCCAGTTTTCAAGGTCAAGTGTCTGAAACTTCAGCCCAAACGCCGTTTGTATATATAATGTTGCGCCGTCGCCCGAATACCAAACGCGGTCCACCGCTCCTGAAACCGTCCCGGCAACGCGATTTTGTCCGCCGTCCACCGCGTAGCCGCCCACATGACGCCACTGGGCGGCCGGATTCTGGCCGTTCGCCGTCGCCGCCAGGAAGGCGAGCGGGACCAGTAGCGCGACTGAGTAGCTTTTACACACGGACGAGTCTATTGTACCCACTTCTCTATCGGCCATTACAGTCAGAAGTTGCTGATTCCCAAAGAAAATCCACAGAGAAAACTCGGGGAGACCTACTTGCAAATGCAATTTTGGTGGTACACTGGTTTCCTAGTCTCATGGCTCCCGCGATTGCAATCCGTGGCCTGAGGTTGTCGCTACTGGCGACGGCCGTGGCTTTCGTGTGTTCCAGCATCGCTTCGGGCCAAATGCTTCCTTCGGATGCAGCGAATTACGCGGCCAAGGTCATCACGCAAAGCGGTCAGGTTTCGGTCCTCAAAGATTCGCAGCCCTGGGCTCTCAGCATTGGCGATAGCGTGCAAGCCAGAGATCTGATCATCACTGGTCCAGACGGTCACGCGATCCTGCAGGTTTCCGACGGCAGCACGTTTGAAGTTTATCCGAACGCGCGTGTGGTATTCCGCAAGAATCCCCCGAATTGGAAGGATTTCGTCGACGTTCTGGTGGGCCGCGTGCGCGTGCACATTCAGCACTACGGCACTGTTCCGAATCCCAATCGCGTCTTGACGCCGACTGCGGTTATTTCCGTGCGCGGCACCACGTTCGACGTTTCCGTCGATGACGACGATGAAACCACGCTGGTGGAAGTGGAAGAAGGCGTCGTGGATGTGCAACATGCGTTGCTGCCTCGCGGCGAACCCAAGGTATTGCATACGGGCGACACGCTGAAGGTTTATCGCAGCGAACCGCTCGAAGCGAGCTTAATCGATAAAGGCACGATTGCCCGTCAAGTCCTCCGCTCGATGGTGGATGCCATCAATACCGTGGTGACGCGTATGCCGCGTGGTATCGGATCCAACGGCGGCGTTCTCGGCGCCGGCGGCGCTGTTGGCGATACGCAAAAGGTTCCGCCGCCTCCACCTCCTCCGCCGACGACGGCCCCCGCGCCTCCGCCTGCTCTCTAATAGCCTGCCCGGTCCTGCGTCTTTGCATCTGTCTTCGCGACGCTCTGTCTTTGCGACGCGGGGACAAGCTTTCCGTGCTCGCATTCAAATCGGCGTTATACTCAAATCAGCGCTGACCTTTTGGCAGCGACTACCGAACCCTGCAGCCCTCTTGCTTCATCGGGCCGCATGTAAGTCCGGGACTTGATCATTTATGACAGGTACCAAGGCGATGCTGAATACTCTATCCCGTCCGCTCTTCCCTTCTCCTCAGCTGCCTTCGTCTGCCTCGCGTGTGACACTATGTCGTGTTTGACCCCATGTCGCATTTCACAAGGAGCTGAAGCATGTCCGTTCTCAATTTTCTAAAAGCCAGATCGGAGAGCCGCAGGCTTTCCATGGTGACGTGCTATGACTACACGTTCGCACGCCTGCTCGCGAAAAGTCCCATCGACGGCATCCTGATCGGCGATAGCGCGGCGATGGTCATGCATGGCCACAATTCCACGCTCGCAATTAACGTTGAGATGATGCGCTTGCACACTGCTGCCGTCGTGCAGGGAGCCCCGGACAAGTTCATCGTCGCCGACATGCCGTTTCTCTCGAATCGCAAAGGCGTTGGACCGGCACTGGATGCCGCACAGGTTCTAATGGCCACCGGCGCGCATGCCGTCAAGCTCGAAGGCGTGGATGGTCACGAAGATGTTGTCGAGCGGCTCGTCGGCAGCGGCATCCCGGTGATGGGACATCTCGGCATGCAGCCGCAATCGGTGAATGCCTACGGAGGCTTCCGCGTGCAGGGCCGCACGGAAGATGCGGCGCAGAAAATCATTCGCCAGGCGAAGGAGCTCGAAAAGCTGGGCGCGTTTTCCATCGTGCTCGAATGCATCCCGGCGGATCTGGCCAAGGAAGTGACCGAAGCCGTGCACATCCCCACCATCGGCATCGGCGCCGGGGCCGGATGCGACGGGCAAATTCTCGTGCTGCAGGATCTGCTCGGCATGAATGTCGACTTCCAGCCGAAGTTCTCGCGCAAATTTGTGGACGTGGGATGCGCGGTGAAGCAAGCGATCGCGCAATATGATGCCGCAGTGAAAGACGGGTCCTTCCCTTCCCGCGAGGAGAGCTACGCGTAAATGCAGGTCTGGAAAACCGTCGCCGAGTGGCTGCACTACCGCAAGACGCTCGTGGGCCGCAGTATTGGATTCGTCCCCACCATGGGAGCACTCCACCGCGGCCACGGCACGCTGGTCGAGCGGTGCCGACGCGAGAATGACATCGTCGTCGTCAGCATCTTCGTGAATCCCACACAGTTTAACGACCCCAAAGATCTGGACCGTTATCCGCGCACGCTGGAAAGCGATCTCGCGCTGCTCGAGAGCCTCGGCACGGATCACGTCATCTTACCAACGCAAGGCGAAATGTATCCGCACGGCTATCGTTTCAAGATCGAGCCGGACGGTCGCACGCACATCATGGAAGGAGCGTCTCGTCCGGGCTTTCTCACCGGCGTGATGACCGTCGTGATGAAGCTTCTCAACATTGCAAGCGCGGACCGCGCCTACTTCGGAGAGAAAGACTACCAGCAGCTGCGCACCGTCGCCGATATGGTGGAGGATTTCTTCATCCCCACGGAGATTGTCGCTTGCGAGACCATCCGTGAAGAATCCGGCCTAGCCGAAAGTTCGCGCAATAAGCTGCTTTCGGCGGACGCGCACGCGAAGGCTGCGGTGATCTATAAGACGCTGAAGACCGCCGCGAACGCTTCCGATGCCCGCTCCGCGCTCGAAGCCGCCGGGTTCACAGTCGACTACGTGGAAGAACACTGGGGACGCCGTTTCGTCGCTGCTTTCCTTGACGGTGTGCGCCTGATCGATAACATCCCCACACCGGAGAATCGCTAATGCTGCTCACCCTCGATATCGGCAATAGTCAAATCTTCGGCGGTGTCTACGACGGCGATGACCTCAAGGTCACGTTCCGCCGCACGTCCAGCATCCGCGCGTCCTCCGACGAGTTCGGCTTGTTCTTCCGCAACGTACTGCGCGAAAACGGCGTGGATCCGGAAGCCATTCACATGGCCGCCATGTGCTCCGTCGTGCCCGATGCCAGCCACTCGTTGCGCAACTGCTTCTTGAAATATTTCCGCTTCGAGCCGTTTGTGCTGCAGCCTGGCGTCAAAACCGGGCTGAAGATCCGCTATCGCAATCCTCTGGAAGTGGGTGCCGATAAAATCGCCAACGCCATCGGAGCGCTCTCGCGCTACCCGAATCGCAATTTGCTGATCGTCGACTTCGGCACGGCGACCACGCTCTGCGCCGTCACGAAGGATAAAGAATACCTCGGTGGCATCATTACACCGGGACTCAACACCTCCATGGCCGCGTTGGAATCGAATACAGCGCGTTTGCCTTCGGTCGAGATCCTGCGGCCCACGGAAGTGCTCGGACGCTCCACCGTCGAGAGCATCCAGTCCGGTCTGTACTACGGAACTCTAGCAACGGTGAAAGCTCTCGCTGCATCCGTAACGAAAGACCATTTCGCGAACGACGCTCCGTTTATCGTCGGCACCGGCGGCTTCGCAAGACTGTTCGAAGACGAACACTTTTTCGACGCCTTCGTGCCGGAGCTGCCGTTGATCGGCCTGCGCCGCGCCGTGGAGCTTTCGCAAGCCGACAAAACGAAATAGCGCCGAAGGCTCGATTAACGATCGCGCTATTCCATCAACGGGCGGTTTGCCGTCTCCGCCGAGAGCATCGTGAACGGGATTCCCACCAGATAGATCAGCGCTGCCGTGGCAATCGCCATAGGATATGATCCCGTCATACCCACGAGCAACCCGACAACCGTCGGCCCTAGCGCTCCCAAGACACGCCCGAAGCTGAACGCGAATCCCGCGCCGAACGCGCGATGCACACTCGGAAACATTTCCGGCAACCAGATGGAATACAAGGCAAACACGCCGTTGGTAAAAAAACCCACCAGCGGCAACAACACCAGAAACAACGTGAGACTTTGCAGGGACCGGGCTGCATATCCGTACGTGAGCAGCGCTGCGAAAAGCGATCCCGCAAAGAAAAATGTCCCCGTCCAGCGACGCGATCCGAAAGCGCGTGCGAACCACGGAGCAAGCAAGCACGCCGCCATCGTGCCGAAGCTTCCGAACAAGCCCGCATAAGACGCCATCTTCTGCCCTGCTGCTGCCGTGCCGCCTTCGGCCACCACGCGCGTGATGACAAACGTGGGCGCCCAATAACTGGTGGACCACAACCCGAAAATCGCGCACGCCACCATGAACGCCGCAGGCCACGCACTGCGCGCCAACGGCTTTCGGAACAAATCCACCGCGCGCGGAGCCGCAACCGCGACTTGCGATCTCCACTTCTCCGGCTCCGGAATATTTCGGCGCAGGTAGAGCACCAGCAGCGCCGGTAGTGCACCAATCCAAAACGCGCCGCGCCATCCGATCCAAGGAAACAGGAACGAAGCCGCGGCCGCGAGCGTGATTCCCGCAGGCGTTGCCGTGTGCAGCCAACCCGCATAGCGCACGCGCAGTTCTTCCGGAAGCGACTCATGCAACAGCGCCACACCCGCCGTCCATTCCCCGCCGATGCCAAATCCCGCTACAAAACGAAATACACCAAACAGGAATAAGTTCGGCGCTAATCCGCACAATCCGGTGAAAACCGAATACGTTAGGATCGTCAGACACATGACCTTCACGCGACCGATACGATCGGCGAGCCTGCCCCAGAACATCGAGCAGGCCCAGCCCAGCATGAAGATGCTGAAGAAGTATCCACCGTAGAGCGCGACATTCGCCGTCGATGCCGTTCGTCCGTCGTGCTTCAGAAGCTCCGTGATCGCCGCCGAGAGCACGTAGATGTACATCGTGGCATCGAAGCCGTCGAGCATCCATCCGAGCCACGCGGCCCAGAAGACTCGCGACGGCGATATGGCACTGCGCGCAGTTCCGGCTGCCAATGATACGTTGGGCGATGCCGCCATCTAGCGCCCCCGAAACACCGGTCTCCGTTTTTCAGAGAACGCCTGCCGGCCTTCCTTATAGTCCTCGCTATCGAAACAGTTCTGGACCAGCGCTTCGGCCGCAGCCAGATCCTGTTCCGCAGGATCTTTGAGCAATTCGTGCACGACACGTTTGGCGGCCAACATGGTCAACGGCGCATTGTGCGCAATCTTGTCGACCAACCCCAGCGTGTAGCTTTCAACATCATGATCCGGCACCACGCGATTGACCAATCCGATCCGCAATGCTTCGGCCGACGTGAAGTGCTGCGCCGTAAGCAGGAACTCCAGCGCAAATTGCGGCCCTACCAGCGCCATCAAGCGCCGCAGCGTCGACGCTCCGTAGCCCAGTCCGAGCTTCGCCGCTGGAACCGCGAAGCGCGAGCTTTCTCCACACACGCGCAAATCGCAGCACGCCGCAATATTCAAGCCTCCGCCGATGCAGAACCCGCGAATCATCGCCACGGTCGGCTTGGGATTATCCGCCAGCGCTTTCCAAAAACGCTCCAGCGCAAGTTCGTACCTTGCGGCGCCCTCGGCATTAGCGCGAACTTTGTCGAACTCCGAAATATCGGCGCCCGATGCGAAGGATTTCTCGCCCGATCCGGTCAACACTATCGCGCGCACGTCGGCATCCGCGGCCAAGCGATCCAACGCCGTCGCCGCATCCTGCCACATATGCAAAGAAAGCGAGTTGTGACGCTCGGGATTGTGGATCGTCACGGTCGCGACTGCACCGTCAATCGAAGCGAGGATCTCTCCGTGGGATTTCTTTTCACTCATATCACGCCTCTTTCGCGGAACCCCGCGACCTCTTCTCGCGAATATCCCAAGGATCCCAGAATCTCATCCGTATGCTCGCCCCATTCCGGAGGGCGCCTGCGCACGCCGCTCTCCGCGTTCGACAAACGAAATGGCTGCCCCACCATGCGCAGCGGATCGTAATGCGGCGAAGCGATCTCCTCCACCATCTCCAAGTGCTGCACTTGCGGATCCGCGAATACTTGATCAATCGTATTGATTGGCCCGCTGGGAACACCGGTCCTGTTCAATGCTTCGAGCCATTGCGCCGAGCTCCCGCGCAGCAACAGGCTCTCAATTGCGGCGTTCAACGCGTCGCGATGTTCCGAGCGCAGCTGGGGCGTCGCAAACCTGGCATCTGTCAGTAATTCCGCGCCACCAATCGCATGGCACATGCGCTCCCACATGCTTTGGCCGCTCGCGGCAACGTTGATGTATCCGTCGGCGGTCTTGAAAACTCCCGTGGGAATATTCGTGGGATGATTATTCCCCGCCTGGCCCGGCACTTGATGATCGTCCAGCCAGCGCGTGGCTTGAAAATCGAGCAGGAACACTTGCGCCTGCAACAGCGACGTCGTCACCCACTGGCCTTCGCCGGTTCGCTCGCGATCATAGAGCGCCAGGAAAATCCCCTGCGCTGCCATCAAGCCCGCGCTTAAATCCGCCAGAGGAATCCCGGCGCGCACTGGTCCCTGCCCCGGCAATCCGGTGATCGACATCAAGCCGCCCATGCCTTGCACCACTTGATCGAACCCCGGCCGCGTTCGATACGGGCCGTCTTCGCCGAATCCCGAAATGCTGGCGTAGATGATGCGCGGATTGAGCGCGCAAAGCGCAGGATAGTCAATGCCCAGGCGCTCCTTCACGTCGGGACGAAAATTCTCCACCACAACGTCCGCTGTCTCGGCCATCTTCTTGAAGATCACGAGGCCTTCGGCACTCTTCAGATTGAGCGTGCAACTGCGCCGATTGCGCTGCAGATTTTGAAAATCCGAACTGCCGCGCAGATCGCCAAAAAGATCAGCTTCCGGTCCGGCAGTGGATTCTATCTTGATGACGTCGGCTCCCCAATCCGCCAGTTGCCGGACGGCCGTGGGACCGGAACGCACGCGGGTCAAATCTAATACGCGGATGTCGGAAAGCGGTCTTCGCATGAGCTGATCAAAAAGAGCGGGGACTCGTGAAACAAGCTTATCGCAGGTCAGAGCAAAGTATACGCGATCTGGGAAAGCTTCTCGTTTTGCCACCGCGCAAATACTCTCGATGCAAATACTCTCGATTGTCCGGCAGCGCCGATTAGAGTAGACTGGATCGGACCGTCGAGCTTGTCCGCTCGATGGAGTTCCGCCCTACTGAGGAGACATCATGCTAAGCCAAAGTGCCCTGCACGCATCCATTGGATTGCTCGTCGTGACCGGAATCTTCAGCGCAGGTATCGCAGTCGCGCAAGAAGAAGCGCATCCTGCCACAGGAGCTCCGCCTGTAATCATGAAGGTCGACTGGGTACGTCCCGCAAACCAGGCCGACACCAAGACGCGCTACGTACCCGTGCAGGAAAACATCGCCGACGCCAACGTCGTGATGACCGCGTACGGCGCAGGAGCCAAGCAGGTACTGACCACCGGCACCCCGGGAAGTAACACCTCTCCCTACGGAGTCTGGTCCGGTACGGCGGAAACACCGTTCGCCATGACGTTTAAGCCGAAGAACGGCAACCTGATAGATTTCACGGGACTCGCCAGTGTGAAGTGGGCCGTCAAGACGTCCGCGTTCCATGTGGTCCGCCCCGTGATCAAACAGAACGGCACGCTGCTCGTGGGTGACGTCGCGTTTGCGTCTGTGACCAAGGTCGCTGTGAACGAATTCTCGTTGACCAATGTCCGTTGGATTAAACTCGATCCCACCAAGATCGTCACGCTCAACAGCGGTCGCGCGGCGGCGAATCCGAACGGCGAGGTCTGGGCCCCGAACGTGGACCTCAGCAAAGTGGAAGAGTTCGGCTTCGTCGACTTGATGCCCGGCAGCGGCCACGGCACCGGTGGATGGATCCAACTCGGCGAGATCGACGTCTACGCGAAGTTTGTTCCGCGGCCGGCCGGAAACTAACGCCACTATTTCACGGCTAGCAGTTTTTGCGGATCCACGCGCATCACTTCATACTCGATCGCCCCGTCTATCGAACTGAAATAGTGCACCGTACCGGCCGGAATGATCACGACATCGCCAGCTTTGATTTTGCGGCTCACGCCGCCGTCAATACCTGCTCCGCGCATGCTCGGGCCTGCCAGATCCTTTACGGTCGCGCTGTCCGCCGGCATCCGTTCGGGTTTCGTCATGACTCCGCCGGTGACCAGCGTCCCCGAGCCCGAAAGCACATGATAGATTTCCGTCAATTCGTCGTGCGATACGGACGTCTGCAAGGCCTTCGACGAACGATGCACCACGCCGACGCCTACATTTAGATTGCCGACAGTGATGGTACGTACCGCCTGATCCGTTACGCTCTCGGCGGGAGCTTTCTTCAGCGTCGCCTGCAGATCGCCCGCGCTCAGATAGATCGCCGGAGCGGTGCTGGCCGCAGCTTTCGATTGTTGCTTCGTCTGTGCAGTGGCGCAAACCGTGCACAGGATTCCGATAAGAATTGTCTTTCGCATCATGCCGTCCTTTCTGCGCAAGTATACAGCAGGGGGCACCGGACCTTGGAAGTTATTTCGCAGCCACAATCGAATCAACGTGAATCATCTTCGCCTTCGGGTCGAGAGTCCCTGATACGGTGACCTTTTGCCCAGCGAACTTTTCTTGCGCCTTCTGATCGCTCAGCACATAGACGTTCTTGCCATCAAAGAGGACGAACGACGCGCCATGGTCGCGCACGCACGCCAACGTACATTCCCCATCCGTCGACCCCATGCGCATGTGCGAATGATCGCCGTTCTCGCACTCGCTATCGCTGATGATCCCCGTGAACGTTTGCGGACGCTGCCCAAAGACGACCATCGCCACAACGAAGAAGAAGATCGCAAGACGTTTGCTCATACCGCCTCCCATTTTGCTCTTTCTAACGCAAAACATCCACGAAGCGAGAGTTGCCCGCCCCGTGGATGTCGTTTTACAACTGAACTCGTTAACTTACTCGCCCGGCGTCATCAAGTGCGCGGTCGAAGTACCCGCGTTCATGATCCACACACCGCCTGACTTATTGTTATCCGGCAGGCCAATTGAGGCAGTGGTTGCACCCGGAACGGCGATGGTCATGTGCATACGCAGATGCATTGCATCCGGCCCCATCGCGTGATACCACACCGAACCGAATTCGGGCTTCACGCGGCTGCCGTCTTTTTCGGCGGCATCAAATGCAGCCTGCGACTTCGCTTTATCGCCCAGCGCTTCAATTTTAATGTTCTGCGCCGCGCGGGGCAAATTGCCCTTGCCGGTGCATTCCACCATGAACGGTTGCACGCCCGGCATCCCGGACTTGTCGTAGCATACCAACGTGTTGGTGCCAGTCTTCAGCGTGTCGTACGTGTAATCGGCCTTCCACTTGATGACCGATGCGCCTTCGCGCAATTGCGCGGGAGCGGCCATCAGAGCCTTCTCAATGGGATCCGTCGGTGCTTGCGCGAGCGCACAGGCGGCAAGCGCCAGCGCACTAAAAAGAATCGGGACGATGCGTTTCATAAGAGTTGACCTCCAGGTCATCTGCCAAGACTTGTTCTCGCGATCTCGCCTCGCGACTTTTCCGAGTATACCGCGACAAATCGCCGCCGGCAGCCATCACGACTTTGGACTGCACGCATTCGAAGGCTTCCACGTCTTACATACTAAGGATCTGTGTCGAAGCATACCTTCATCCTGATGACCGCTCTCACTCTGCCCGGGATCCCTGCGTTCGCATCCGATGACGCCGTCCTTGGCAACGGATTCCGCATTCACGCCGAACGCTATGAACTCCAGGGCGATCACGTGCTTCTTTACGCGAGCGGCGGCGTGACGGATCTACCCGCAAGTTCGATTGATCGATTCGAACATCGGGACGACCCTCCGGCACCTGTCCTTGCAACAGAAATTCATCAGCCGGCTCCGGCAGTTCCGGATGCGCTGCTCAAGCCCGTTCCGACAGGCCCTCGCGAACTCTTGCGCGATGCCGCGCAGCGCAGCGGACTTCCGGCCGCCTTCGTCGAAAGCGTCGCGCGCGTGGAATCCGCGTTCCGCCCGGACGCGATCTCTCCCAAGGGCGCCATCGGCGTCATGCAGTTGATGCCCGAAACGGCCCGCACGCTGGATGCCGATCCGCATGACACCGCGCAGAACATCGACGCGGGCGTGCGCCTGCTGCGCGATCTTCTCTTGAAATACGATGGCGACGTCGTGAAAGCGCTGGCAGCCTACAACGCAGGCACCGAAGCCGTGGAACGCTACCGGGGAGTACCGCCGTATCCGGAAACGCAACTCTATGTCGATCGCGTGCTGCGCACCTACATCCGCAGCGGCGGACGCTAGCCCTTTGTCGTTAAACTAGCGGGTTAGACTAGCGCTTCCAGCGCACTACCGGCTTGCGCGCGGCACCCACTTCATCCACCTTCGAAGTCCTGGTCGAATGTGGAGACTGCTTTACGAACTCCACGTTCTCTTCGATCTCCTCAGCGATGGAAATCAGCGCATCGGCGAATAGATCCAACTCGCGTTTGCTCTCGGTCTCCGTCGGTTCAATCATCAGCGCCCCGTGCACAATCAGCGGGAAGCTCACAGTGTAAGGATGGAACCCATAGTCGATCAGCCGCTTGGCGATATTGCCCGTATCTGCGCCAAGCTTCTTCTGGATATCGTCGCTGAACACGCACTCGTGCATGCTGGGTTCGTTGTAGGCAATCTGGTAGTGCTTCTCCAGCCTCTTGCGCAAATAGTTGGCATTGAGGACGGCATCGAGCGTCGCTCGCTTTAGGCCGTCGCCACCGTGCGCCATGATGTAGGCCAGCGCACGCACCAGCACGCCGAAGTTGCCGTAGAAGGCGCGCACACGACCAACAGCATCTGGCAGATTGTAGTTCCACTCCCACTTGTCGCCAACTCTCTTCAAACGAGGCGCAGGGAGAAACGGCTCCAAGATTTTCTTCACGGCCACGGGACCACTACCGGGACCACCACCACCATGGGGCGTCGAAAATGTTTTATGCAGATTCAGGTGCATCACGTCGACGCCGAAATCTCCAGGACGGGAAACACCCACCAGCGCGTTCATGTTCGCGCCGTCCATATAGAGCAGCGCGCCCTTATCGTGCAGAATCTTCGCGACGTCCGCGATATGTTCTTCGAATACGCCGAGCGTGTTGGGATTCGTCACCATCAACGCCGCAACGTCGTCGTCCACGGCTTTCATCAGGATTTCGGTATCCACCATTCCGCGCGAATTGGACGCGATGTTTTCCACCTGATATCCGGCCATGTGCGCCGTCGCCGGATTCGTCCCGTGCGCGGAATCCGGAATCAAAATCTTCTTGCGCGGATTGCCCTTCGATTCCAGATACGCGCGAATCAACAGGATTCCCGCAAATTCGCCGTGCGCGCCCGCTGCGGGCTGCAGCGTTACCGCGTCCATGCCGGTGATCGCGTTGAGGCAGCGCTCCAGCTCCGCCATCACTTCCATCGCGCCTTGCGACAACGAATCCGGCTGATACGGATGGGGCCACGCCATGCCTTCCACGCGTGCCGCCGCTTCGTTGATGCGCGGGTTGTACTTCATGGTGCACGACCCCAGCGGATACAAGCCGAGATCGATCGCGTAATTCCACGTAGAAAGTCGCGTGAAGTGACGGATCACATCCACTTCGCTCACTTCGGGAAAATCGTCAATCGCGTCGCGCGTATTCCCTGCCCCCAGCGCGGCGCGCGGATCGACCGAAGGAACATCGAGCGGCGGCAGCTGATATCCCGCCTTACCGGGCGAACTGATTTCGAACAACAGGTCTTCGTTCTGCGACGGCTGTTGGCGGACCTTCTTAATCCCTTCACTCATGCCATCACCTCCGCCACGACGTCCATATCTTCCCGACGCGTCATCTCCGTACAGCACAACAGAACACCGTTCTTGAGCTCCGGATAAAAGCGTCCGAGGGGCAGACCGCCGATGATCTTCTTCGCCTCCAGCGCTCGATTCATTTCGGCGACGTCCTTCGCGCCGACGTCCGCGACGAATTCGTTGAAGAACGGGCCACTGAAGCGATGCTTCAATTTCGCTCCGAGATATTGCGCTTTCGACAAGTTCTGCGTCGCCAATTCGCGCAAACCTTCTTTACCATAGACCGACATGAACACGGTCGCCATCAGAGCGATCAGCGCCTGATTCGTACAGATGTTCGAGGTCGCCTTCTCGCGCCGGATGTGTTGCTCGCGCGTAGCCAGCGTCAAGCAGAATGCCCTGCGCCCGTCTTTGTCTTTCGTTTCGCCGACCAAACGTCCGGGAATCTGGCGAATCAATTTTTCCTTGCACGCGATGATGCCTGCAAAAGGTCCACCGTAGCTGGGCGCAATGGCGAACGACTGCAACTCGCCCGCGACAATGTCCGCATCGCGCGGCGGCGCCACAATCCCCATCGCGACCGCTTCGGAAAAAATCACGACCAGTAGTGCGCCCTTTTCGTGCGCCAGCGCCGCGGCCTGCTTCACGTCTTCGACAATCCCGAAAAAGTTAGGAGACTGAAGAATGACCGCCGCCGTATCACTCGTGAGTTTCGTCGCCAGGTCATCGAAGTTCGCCTGTCCGCTTTCGGCGTCGAACGCGAACTCCTGCACCGGCATGCCTTGGAACTTCGCATACGTTCCCAGCACTTCGCGATATTCCGGATGCACGTTGCGCGCTACCAGCACGCTGGAACGTCCCGTCGCACGCATCGCCATCATCGCCGCTTCCGGCACCGCAGTCGACGCATCGTACATCGACGCATTCGCCACATCCATGCCCGTGAGCTGGCAGATCATGCTTTGGAATTCGAAGATTGCCGTGAGCGTTCCTTGCGCCATTTCCGCCTGATACGGCGTGTAGGACGTCAAGAACTCGCCGCGCGAAACGATGGTATCGACCATCACGGGACGATAATGGCGATACACGCCCGCTCCCAGGAAGCTTGCCTGCAGCCCGGCGTTTGTCTCGCCCAGCTTGCGGAAGTAATCCAGGATCTCGTATTCGCTCTTGCCGTCGGGAATCGGCAAACGGTCGTTGTAGCGGACCGCTGCTGGCAGATGAGCGACTAGATCTTCAAGACTCGAGACACCAATGGTGTCGAGCATCTCTTTACGTTCAGAATCGGACTTTGGAAGGTATCGCAATGCGCATTACTCCGCTCCCAGGTAGGCTTGATAGTCGGAGGGGGAGAGGAGCCGATCTACTTCTTCCGGGACTGACAATTTGATCTTAGCAATCCATCCGCCCACGTGCGGATCTGCATTCAAAGTTTCCGGCGCGTTGGTCAGCGCCTCGTTAATCGCGATCACTTCTCCCGTGACGGGAGCATAGATGTCGCTCGCGGCTTTCACGGATTCCACAACGGCGAACGCCTTGCCCTGCTCGACCTTGGCGCCGAGCTTAGGCAGTTCCACATAAACAATGTCACCGAGCTCGTGCTGCGCGTGATCGGTAATGCCGACGGTACCAGCGCCCGCTTCCACGTGCACCCATTCGTGTTCCTTGGTGTAACGGTAGTTGTCCGGATACATGATTTACCTCGCTCGTTTATAAAATGGAAGCGGAACGGTCACGGCTTCCACGGCTCTGCCGCGAACCATGACGTCGATGGCGCGTCCGGGAACCGCTTCGTTCACCGGCAAATAACACATGCCGATATTTTTATTCAGTGTCGGCGCCGGTCCGCCGCTAGTGACCCATCCGGCCGCAGCGCCGTTCTGGAAGACTTCGTAGCCGTCGCGCGCAATTCCGCGGCCCGTGACTTCAAAGCCAATGAGCTTACGCGTGATGCCTTTTTCTTTCTGCTTCACTAACGCATCGCGCCCCTGAAAATCGCCCTTGTCGAGCTTCACGATCCACGCCAGATCCGCTTCCCACGGCGTGATGGTCGCGTCGATTTCGTGCCCATAAAGCGGCATCGCCGATTCCATCCGCAGCGTGTTGCGCGCACCCAAGCCACACGCAATGATGCCCTGCTCGCGTCCAGCTTCCAGGATTTCGCGCCACAGGCGTTCGGCCTCGTTCGGCTCCACGTAAATTTCCCAGCCGTCCTCGCCCGTATAACCCGTGCGGGCGATGCGCGCCTCGGCGCCGGAAACTTTGCCGTCCGTGAAGTGATAGCGTTTGACCGCTGCCAGATCGGAACTCGTCAACTTCCGCAGCACTTCGGTCGCGAGAGGTCCTTGAATCGCCAACTGCGCCAAGCGCGGCCCGGCATCTTCGATCATGGCGTCGAAGCGCTTCGCTTGCGCCGTTTTCAAAATGTGCTCGAAATCCTTGTCCTGATTCGACGCATTCACGCACAGGAAGAATACGTGATCGCTCACGCGATGCACCAGAATATCGTCGACGAAGCCGCCGTGCTCATACAGCAGGCACGAATACTGCGCCTGCCCGAACTTTAGCTTGGACGCATCGTTCGTCGTAACATACTGCGTCAGCTCCAGCGCCTGCGGACCGCTAATCTCGATCTCGCCCATGTGGCTAACGTCGAACAGCCCCACGCCCCGCCGCACCGCATTGTGTTCGGCGATCACGCCGGAGTATTCCACCGGCATGTCCCAGCCACCGAAGTCCACCATCTTCGCGCCCATCTCGCGATGCACGGCATTGAGCGGTGTTTTTTTCAAAGGAGTGGCCGGTTCCGTCATGAAGAATCAGGCTAACACACGAGGTTTAGGAAAAGCTCGGCTTACAGTGGCCGCGTCATGTGGAGTACGTTGGTGGTGCGGCTATAGGCGGTGCCGCCCATGCGCCCAATGGCGCGGAGCTTCGCCGAATCGATGTACCCGTTTGCGTCCAGAACAGCATCGTCCACATGGAAATACACCACCTGCCCCAGCACCAAACTGTTCCCCTGCGGACGATCGCTGAGCTCCAGGATCTGCGTCACTCTGCATTCCATGCTGATAGGCGATTCCATAACGCGCGGAGCTTTCACCATCACGCACGGCCCCGGGGTGAGCTTGGCCACCTGGAATTCGTCGACCTCCGGAGGATAGCGCCCCGCCGTCAGATTCATCTGCTCGGCGATGTCCTCGGTCACGATATTGACCACAAATTCTCCGGTGTCCCGCGCATTCACCAGCGAATCCTTTGGAGGATTGTTATTCGGGCTGAAGCCGACAATCGGCGGATCGCCGCAAAAACCGTTGAAGAAGCTGAACGGCGCCAGATTGTAGATACCGTTTTTCGAAATCGTGGAAACGAAAGCGATCGGCCGGGGCACAATCGCCGTCACCAATAGCCTGTAAGCGTCGTTGGCGGAAACCTGGGAGGGATCTAGGGTCACAATGCCGATTATGGCGTATTCCGGCGGCGCTCATGAACCTGCGCGACGCGAGCCCGCTGTCGCATGCTATTGCGCTTCGACTGCAACCACAGTGCCGTCTTCCAGGCGCAGCCGGCCGTAGCGCTGCCCGCCCGCGCGGTAGGAAAACATTTCTACCATGTGGCCGTCTTCAAACATCGCGATCTTCGACGACGGATCTCCCAGATGCAACACGTCCCGCTTGCTCATCCCGGCCACGATTTGTTTGAATGCTTCCGGAGTCATCGTCGGCGGTGGAGGAATCGGCGTTGCCGGCAACACGTCGGCTAACGTCGCCAGACGGAATGGAACAACCGGAGCACTGCTCGGCGCCACGGTCGCCACCACAGGCTTGTGTTCCGGAGCGTGAGTCACCAAGGGAGGAGGAGGAGGCACCGTCGTATCCACGCTCACCGGTGCTGACCGCTTTGCGCGCGCAGCTTTCGGAACGCTCGGGACTCCCGGAATGTCCGCAACGAGAGGCGCGCTCGGCACAACCGGAGCGCTCGCAATCGAAGGAGTACCGACGGCAGAAGGAGTAGCGACCGCGCTTGTCTCCGAAGGCTTCGACTTGGGCTTGTCGTCACCCTTACTGGCGGCCTTCACCGTCTGGTCGTCCATCTTCCCAAATATGGAGCTGATTCCCTGGCTCACGGCTTTGCCGCTTGCGCCGCCCACCACACTGCCTGCCGCCACGGCCCCAAATTCAGTCATGTTTTGCGCGCACGCGATGGTGGCCAGCAAAAGAAACAGTGTGATTCGGATCGGATATCCTGCCATCTATTGGCAGCCTAACAAGAGCACGTCCCGGAACCTACCCGCGATTCACCTTAACTGCCGCATGAAAATAGCCCGAGCTCATCCCCTGCTTGCCCATGCCGCAAGCCATTCGAATGCGCTGAGGTATCATGTATGGATTGTGCCAACGGACAGTTCTCTGCAAGTCGCTACCGAGCGCCTGAACCGCGTTCGTGCCGAAATCGGCAAGATTATCGTCGGGCAGACGGACGTCGTCGACGGGGTGCTCATCTGCATGCTTGCCGGTGGCCACGTCCTTCTCGAAGGCGTCCCCGGACTCGGCAAGACAACGCTGCTTCGCACGCTCGCCCGCGTGCTGCACCTGAAGTATTCGCGCATTCAGTTCACGCCGGATCTCATGCCCGCGGACATCGTCGGCAGCATGATGATCGACACGGAAGACGGCCACAAGAGCCTGCGTTTCGAGCCCGGCCCCATCTTCGCGCACCTTGTTTTAGCGGACGAAATCAATCGCGCGACGCCCAAGACGCAGTCCGCATTGCTCGAAGCCATGCAGGAACACACTGTCACCACCGGCACCGCGACGCACGAACTCGAAGCTCCCTTTCTCGTGATGGCCACGCAGAATCCCATCGAAATGGAAGGAACGTATCCTCTGCCGGAAGCGCAGCTCGATCGCTTCCTCATGAAGATTCTCGTGAAATATCCTTCTCGCGACGACCTCAGCACCATCGTCACGCGCACCATTCAGAAGGAAGAGATCACCATCGATCCCATCCTGACCCGGGAAGAGATTCTGGAACTGCGGCGCGTCGCCCGTGAAGTGCTCGTCGCTCCGCATGTGCAAAGCTACGCCATCGATCTCGTGATGGCCACGCAACCGGATGGCGACCAGAGTCATGAGCTGGCCGGTAAATTCATTCGCTTCGGGGCGTCTCCCCGCGGAGCACAAGCTCTTGTGGAATGCGGCCAGGTGCACGCCCTGCTTGCCGGACGCCTGCATCTTTCTACGGACGACGTCCAGGCCGTGGCGCGCGCCGTTCTGCGCCATCGCATCATTCTGAATTTCGACGCCCACGCGGAAGGCCAGACGCCGGAAACGGTTCTGGACAAGATCATCCCGAGCGTTTCCCGGGAGGCGCCGCGCAACGGTGCGCGCGCGTAATCCAGCGTGCCAGATCGTCCCGATAGAGCTCGGCCCGAAAAAGCCATCATCGATAACGCTCTGCTCGAACGCCTCGAGCGTCTCGCCATCCATTGGCAGAAATCGTTGCCCGGCTTAGTCGGCGGCCACAACGCATCGCGCTTCACCGGATCCGGCCAGGAGTTTCTGGATCATCGCCAGTTCCATCACGGCGACGACGTGCGCGACGTCAACTGGCGGGCGTACCTTCGCCTGGAAAAACTCTTCATGAAGATGTTCCAACTGGAGCCGCGCATTCCGGTGCGCATCATGATTGATACCAGCAAGTCCATGATGACTGGCGGCGAAAAAGGGCCTTCGAAGTTCGATTACGCGCGCAAGCTCGCGGCATCGCTTTGTTACGTGGGACTCGTGCGCCTGGAATCCATCTGCCTGAATCCTTTTAGTGCGACACTCGGCGATCCCCTCGTGGTCTCCGGCGGCCGCAATCGCATTCAGTCAGCCGTGCGCTTTCTTACTTCGCTCACGGCCTCTGGCAGCACCGATTTTCTCTCCGTCGTGCGGCAATTCGTCTCGCGCTATCCGCAACGCGGCGTCACCTTTGTGATTTCCGATTTTCTCGACGATGCCGACTGCGAAAAGCCTCTGCAATATCTCGCCGACTTCGGCCACGAAATCATCCTGATTCAAGTGTGGTCCGATTCCGACCGCGAACCGCCCTGGGATGGCGAGCTCGAGCTCGAAGACGCGGAAACCGGCCGCGTCGTGCAACTTCCTTTCGGAGAAGACGTACGCGGATCGTACACCGCGGCCTTCGATCAATATTCGGCAAAACTGCGCACTGTGGCGCTCCGCAACGGCGGGCGGTATGTTGGTTTATCGACTTCGGTCGCCGTAGAGGACGCCATCTTCGGACCTCTATTGCGATCCGGTGCCGTGCAGTAAGCCCCATCGTCCATCATGAACTTCCTCAACCTCGGTCTCGGCGAATTCTTGGCGATGGCTGGGGTCATTTCCGCGGGGCTTGTCGCCCTGTACCTATTCGACCGCACGCGCCGCCGTCGCGTGGTCGCCACCCTGCGCTTTTGGACCCCCAGCGAAACCAGCTCGCAATGGAAGCGCAGCCGCAAAGTGCAACAGCCCTGGAGCTTGCTGCTGCAAATCGTGAGCATGCTGTTGTTGCTTCTGGCCATCGCCGGACCTCGCTTCGGCGGAAATTTCTCGCCACGCAATCACGTGCTGATCCTTGATACTTCCGCCTGGATGGGCGCGCGCACGCGTCAGGGCATTTTGCTCGATCAAGCGAAATCCGCGGCTCTCTCGTACTTGGATCGCCTCCCCTCGAGCGATCCCGTGATGCTGGTCCGCGCCGACGCGCTCACCACGCCCATTACTGCGTTTGAACCGCGACATCAGATTGTGGCCGAGGCAATTCGGCAATCGCACGCTTCGGCGTCTGCGTTGAATCTGCAACAGGCGCTGGATTTCGCCTCCCATGCCCAGCATCTGCAATCCAGCCGCGCCGGGGAAATCGCCTTCGCCGGAGCCGCCCGCATTTCGAAGGACGAAGCCGAATCTCTTGCGCCGCCCACCAATTTCCGCCTCCTGCAAATCGCAGCCAACGGCGAAAACGTGGGTTGGAAGAAGCTCGGGCTGCGTCGCTCCATCACAGCGCCGGATACCTGGGAAGCCTTCGCGGCAATCAAGAATGATGGCTCCCGTCCGCGCGACGTCTCCGTTGAACTCATTTCCGGCAAGACCACTCTCGCCACGAAAACGCTGACCGTCGCGCCCGGTGCGGATTCCTCCGCTACGTTCATGTTCAAACTACCCGCGGCCGGATTGCTGCAAGCCCGCGTGCGCTCTGCCGACAACCGCGAGGACGCCTTCCCGCAGGACGATCGCGTCGCGCTCGATCTCCCCGCGCAGACCACCGCGCACGTGATTGTTTATTCCAACGATCCGGAGTCCTTGCGACCTCTCTTCGCCGGACATCCGCAATTCGAAACAAGCTTTCGTCCGACGGCCTCATACGACCCGGCCGCGCAAGCCGACCCGGCTGCTCAGACCAGCATCGTCGTGCTTGACCGCTTCATTCCCTCTAAACCATTTCCGCAGCAGAATGTTTTATGGATCGATCCCCCACCGGGCTCGCCTTTCGCCATTCACAGCACGCAAGCAAACGCGAAGCTCGACCGCTGGCACGCGGATTCTCCGCTTGCTGCCGGTCTCAATACGAAGGATCTCCAGCTGGCCTCGGCGAAAGTCTTTGAGCTCACGAAGGACGATCAAGCCGTCGCGGAAACCTCCAGCGGCCCCATCGTAATTGCCCGCGCGGCCCCCACGAAGATGGTCGCTCTGGGTTTTCAACCCACCGGCGCTTCCATGAAGTACCAGCTCGCGACGCCCCTGCTGATCGCCAACATCCTCCGGTGGATGGCCCCGGACACGTTTCGCACTTGGGATATGCAGGCCGCCACCGTAGGTGCAATCAGCGTGCCCCTTGCGAAAGGCACAGACACTGCGAAGCTGCGCGTGACGGGGGATCGCAACCGGGCGTTGCCGTTCACGATTCAAAACAGCGCCGAGGGCGACACGCTGCACTTCTTCGCAGGTGCCCCCGGCACGGTGCACCTGCTCGACGGGGATCGCGACACGATCTATTCCGTGACGTTGCCGGATATTGGAGAGGCGGCGTGGAAGGCTCCTGCAACGGTCGCACGCGGACTACCGCGCCTCAGCGCGCCGATCACGTCCGGCACGAACCTGTGGCCTTGGCTTGCCGTTCTCGGCGGCCTGGGACTGTTGCTGGAATGGATCCTCTTCGGTCGCGGAACCCAAATCTCCGCCGCTTCATTGACGACAGCCGCACGTTGGGCAGATAAGATCCCCTGGAGAAAGGCGTCTTAATGACTGTCACCAGGAGGGCCCTGTGAGATTTGGACGAGAGTGGGCGCTCGCCCTCTTATGGCTGCCCTTCGCCTGGGCCTGGTTCGAAGCCACGCGTCCGCAAAGCACGCGCTCGCGTCGCCTGCCGGCTCTCGCGCTGAAGACCGCAACCTTCGCGCTGATTCTTCTCGCGCTCGCTGAGCCGAGCCTCGAAATCTCTCGCAGCCGCGTTGCATTGGGTGTGCTGGTGGACACCTCCGCCAGCGTTTCACCCGCGGATCTCGACCACGCCTCCCGCCTGATTGCGTCCATGGACGACAACCGCGGTCGCAACTTCCTGCGTGTGATTCCCTTCGCAAGGGCCACCCGCGCTCCGGAATCCGGCGAATCCGAGAGCCCCTGGAAAGTGCGGCCGACCGCGGGCACCGGCTCGCAATCTACCGATCTCGAAGCCGCCATTCGCGAGGCCACCGCGTCCCTTCCCAGCGACATGCTGCCGAGCCTCGCCCTGCTTACCGACGGACGTGAGAATCAGGGCAGCGTCGCGCGCGCGGCGTGGCAAGCGCAACAAGCCGGAATCCCGATTGCGACGTTCGCCCTGCAGGGACGCCCGCAGCCTCCTCTTCGCCTGGAATCGATAGCGGTGCCCGGCAACGCGTTCACCGGAGAGCCGATCGCCATCGACATGAACGTTTCGTCGCCCGCGGCGGCGTCCGCCGAAATTGAACTCATGGCCGAAGGCCGCAGCCTGGGGAAATCGCAAGTCACGCTCGCGGCCGGCGTCAATCCCGTACGCATGCACGCCAATCTCAACACGCCCGGCGCGCTGGAGCTTTCGATTATTTTGCGCTCCGGCACAAGTGGCGAACTGCGTTACGACCAAGCTGTGATGCTTCGCCGCCCCAAGCTGCTCTATGTTTCACAGGATCCCGGGAACATCGATAGTCATCTCACGGGAGCCCTGGAATCCGCGCAATTTGAAGTCACGCGCGCCACGACGCTCGACGCCGCAAACTTCTCCGATTTTCAACTCGTCGCACTCAATAATTGGGATTTCGAACATATCGCCGACAATCGCAAGGACGACCTGGAACGCTACGTTCGCGAAGGCGGCGGACTTCTACTCATCGGCGGGGAACAAAACGTCTACGTCGAAAAGAAAGCGGAAAAGAAGGACACGGAAGACGCGCTGGAACGCGCCTTGCCCGCCAAGCTCCTGCCGCCGCGCAATAACGAAGGCGTTGTCGTCGTGCTGATCATCGACAAAAGCTCCTCCATGGAAGGCCCCAAGATGGATCTTGCCAAGGCCGCGGCCACGGGCACGGTTTCGAATCTTCGGCCCATGGATCAGGTCGGAGTGCTCTCGTTCGACAACTCGTTCGCCTGGGTGGTTCCCATCCGCAAGGCGGATGACCGCGCGGCGATCAATGCCCGCATCGCCGGCATCTTCGCCAACGGCGGCACGCAGATCGCGCCGGCGCTCACCGAAGCGTATCAACGCGTCCTGCCCTTCGAAGCGCCCTATCGCCATATCCTCCTGCTCACCGATGGAATTTCCGAAGAGGGCAACAGCTACGACCTTTCGCGCACCGCTCTTACCAAGCACGTGACCATTTCCACCATCGGCCTGGGCGCGGACGTCCACAAAGAATATCTGCAGAAGATTGCAGAGCTCGCCGGAGGCAAATCGTATTTCCTGCGCGAACCCGCTGGGCTAGAGCAAATCGTCCTGAAAGACGTGATGGAACACACCGGCAGCACTGCCGTGGAAAACGCGCTCAAAGCGGAAGTTTTGAAAGAGACGGAAATTCTCGACGGCGTCGACTTCACGAAAGCTCCCGCGTTGAAAGGATATGTCCGCTATGAGACAAAACCCTCGGCGGAAACCATCCTGCGGCTCGATCGGCGTGATCCTCTGCTCGCGCGCTGGCAATATGGACTGGGCCGCTCGGCGATCTTTACGTCGGACGCGAAAACCCGTTGGGCCACGGATTGGGTTTCCTGGAACGGCTTCGACAAATTCTGGACCAACGTCGCGCGCGATCTTTTACCGCATGCGCGAGGCGCCGACGCATCGGCGGAATACGACAGCGCGAACGGAGCCATCAACGTCGTCTATCGCCTCGGCCCCGGCGTGCCGGAACCCGCGAGCGTGCCGCCGATTTTCGCGATCGGCCCCGACGGCTTCCAAAAACAAATCGACGTCAAGAAGACTGCGGCCGGAACCTATCGCGGCCAATTACAAATCGGTGTGCGTCAGGGATTGTTCCGCATCCGCCCGGTGGCAGACTCGCGCGTGTTTCCCGAAGTCGGCCTCTATCGTCCGGAATCCGAACTCACGGAATACGGCTCAAATCCGCAATTGCTCAAACAAGTGGCCGAATTCACAGGTGGGCGCTTCGAGCCTTCGACGAAAGATGTATTCGATCCCGGCAGCCGAGCGCTGAATACCATGCTTTCGCTGTGGCCCGGATTGCTCGGCCTCGCCCTGGCGCTGAACCTCGCCGAGTTGCTGATGCGCAAATGGAACGGCCTGTTCGGTCAACGCACGTAAAAGCCGAGCTAAAAGCCCAGCTTCCGCAAATAGCGATACACAAGCGACACCGGCAAGCCCACGACGTTGAAATAACACCCGTCGACCTTCTCGACGAATTTGGAGGCCAGCCCCTGGATCGCATACGCGCCCGCTTTGTCCATCGGTTCGCCGCTCGCCACATAGTCGTCGATTTCGGCAGCGCTCATGGGCGCGAAACGAACGCTGGTCTCCGAGTGATCCACAATCGCGCCCGCCGCCGTGCGGAAGCAGATGCCGGTAATGACCACATGCTCCCGTCCTGAGAGCATCCGCAACATCGCGCGCGCATCGTCCTCGTCACGCGGCTTCTCTAACACCACGTCGCCCAGCTCCGCATCGCGCACCACGACGATGGTATCCGCACCCAGTGCCACTTCATCCAGGCGATCCCACGCCGCGTGCGCTTTCTCGCGCGCCAGCCGTTTCGCGTATTCCACGGGAGCTTCGTCCGCGCGGCGTTCTTCTTTTACCGGCCGTGCGCGCACAATAAAATCGAATCCCGCAAGCGCAAGCAATTCCTTGCGCCTCGGCGACTGCGAGGCTAAGATCAGTTTCGGTTCTTTGTTCGCCAAGTGAATATCCGCCTATAATCGTCCCATGCCTTGGTCCACGACGTCTTTCCTGCTCAGCGCTCTTTCACTCACCGCAATTTCTTTAAACGCACAAACTCCCGGCGCGCAGATCGCGCCCACGGGCACGCTTCGGGCGGCGTTTCTTGGCGAAAATCCAGCGCTGGGAAAAGTCGACGCGAAAACGGGCGCCGTCACCGGGCCCGTTGCTGATTTCGTCAAAGACTTCGCGCGTCGGCTGGGCGTGCCCTATCAGCTAATTCCTTCCAAAAACACGCCTGACGTCATCGCGCAATTAAAAGCTGGGACCGCCGATATCGGATTCTTTGCCTACAATGCCGGGCGCGCCAAGGAAGTCGATTTCACTCCGGCTTGGCTTCTGATGCCGAATAGTTATATTGTTCGCGCCGATTCTCCCATCCTGAAAGTGGCCGACGCGGATCGCCCTGGCGTCCACATTCAGGCCGTAAAGGCAGATACGCAAGACGTCTTCCTGAGCAACAACCTGAAAAACACGAAAGTGGACGCGGTGGCCGCCATGCCCGCCGGTGCGGATTTGGAAACGCTGTTGCGGGATCGCAAGATCGACGCGTTCGCCGCGAATCGGCAAAGGTTGGTGGAGATTGGCGAGAAGTTCCCAACGCTGCGCGTGGTGGCGGACGATTTCTTCGTGGCGGCGCAGTCCATCGCCATCACAAAAGGGGATCCCGCACGATTAGCGGCAGTCGAAAAAATACTGAACGAAATCCTCGCGACGAGCGTCGTAAAAGATTCCATTCAGCAAGCGGGGCTGCGCGGCGTGAACGCAGCGCAGCCCAAACGCTAGCATTTTGAGACGATTTATTTGGTGCCGGGAGCCTGGTACTTAGTCTTGATCTTGATGGCCTTGTCCATCTCCTCCACCGATAGCAGCGGCGTGGTGCGGCCGTGGACCAAACCACTTGCGCCCAGCGCCAGACTGAGCGAAGCGGCAACCGTGTTGTCCGGAAGTTCGGCAATCGCAACGACGTCGTTGTCGCCGAAGCTGAAGTAAAACGCCTCGAGCTTTCCGCCGGCGGCCTTGACCATCTTCTGCACTGCCGCTTTGCGTCCGGAAGCGGTGTCTTTCATGACTCCCTGAAGACCTTCCGGGGAGTAGCTGACTTCTAATAAATACTTGGGCATAATTCTCCTTGTTGGACCGAGTTTAGCAGGCAGCGTCCGCAATCTCTAGTAGGCTGTCGCGGCAAGATCATTACTAGGCCCCCTCCTTTACAGTCGGGGGGGGGGGGGG
>CAITIX010000129.1 GCA_903892565.1 uncultured Acidobacteriia bacterium | reverse complement strand
TGATGGGCCCGGAGTCCAGCCCTTCGTCGACAAAGTGCACAGTGCACCCCGAAAACTTCACGCCGTGATCCAGCGCCTGATGTTGCGCGTCGAGGCCAGGAAACGCAGGCAGCAGCGACGGATGAATGTTCAAAATCCGCATCGGAAAGCTGCGGATGAAGTGGCCGCTCAGCAGGCGCATGTAGCCTGCGAGGCACACCAAATCCACGCGATTCTTTTCCAGTTCGGCTACTAACTGGCGGTCGTAGACTTCACGATCCAAGCCGCGTGACGGTAGCACTACAGCGTTCAGGCCGCGCGCGCGAGCCGCGTCGATTCCCGGAGCGGGTCTTTCACTGTCAAGCATGCGATTCGAAATCACCACGGCGATCTCGGCATCGAGCTTTCCGCTGGCGATCGAATCCGCAATCGCGAGAAAGTTCGAGCCGCGTCCGCTCAGCAAAATTCCAAGTCGTTTCTTCACGTCTTCTTTTTCTGAAGGCCTACGTTCTGAGCGCCTACTCGTACTTCACGCGTTCGCCGCGTGTGCGGACCACGCCACCGATGGGATACCACGGCTCCTTCATGCGGTCGAGGAGCTTTCCCGCCTCCGCGAGCTTCTTCGGCGAGACAACAAAGATCATGCCGATGCCCAGGTTAAACGTGCGCCGCCAGTCATGCTCCGGGATCTTCCCGATCTGGCGCAGCACTTCGAAGATTGGCAGCACGGGCCACGATCCAAGATCAATGCGCACGCCCAGGCCTTTGGGCAGAATGCGCGGCGTGTTGTCCGTGATGCCTCCGCCCGTAATATGCGCGGCGCCCTTCAGGATTCCTGCGTCGTGCAATTTGCGCAGAGGTTTCAGATAGCTGCGATGCAGCTTCAAGAGCTCATCCGCGATGGTGGATTCCAAGCCTTCGAGTTGCGCATCGGGAGCATGCCCCGCCACTTCGAACAGCAGTTTGCGCGCCAGCGAATAGCCGTTCGTGTGCAGGCCCGAGGATGGCAGGCCGATCAGTACGTCTCCGGGACGAATCCCCGCGCCGGTGAGCATGCGCTTGCGTTCGACCGCGCCCACGATGAAGCCCGCGATGTCGTATTCGCCCGGTGCGTAGAAGCCCGGCATTTCGGCCGTTTCGCCGCCGATCAACGCGCATCCGTTTTCACGGCAGCCGCGCGCGACGCCCGAGATCACCTGCGCCGCGACGCCCGCGTCCAACTTGCCCACGGCGAAGTAGTCGAGAAAAAACAATGGCACCGCGCCCTGCACCGCGATATCGTTCACACAGTGGTTCACCAGATCCTGGCCGACCGTGGAATGGCGTCCGGTGAGAAACGCGAGCTTCAGTTTCGTGCCGACGCCATCGGCGGACGACACCAGCACCGGGTCGCGGTAGCCGCTCAGGCGATAGCCTCCGCCGAAGCTACCAATATCGGTGAGCACCGAGCGCGTAAACGTGGACTGCGCCATCGCGCGAATCGACGAAACGGCGCGATCGGCTTCGTCAATATTGACGCCTGCCTCGCGATAGCCGATGCCTTCGGCCTTCGCCCCTTTGGTTGCCCGGGTCTTCGTCCCGCTCGCTGCCGGACGAGGAGTTGTCTTCTTGGAAATCGACTTCCGTTGAGCCATGGAATCTTTATGGTAAGCGACGCTCGGCCTCACTGTCACTGGTCGTTTTGTGCTGGGCGCCGACGGCAGAATGTATACTAAAAGTCGCTCCAGGCCTTTTACAAATCTGTAGCCTTTTCCAAAGAGGTCGCGTCTCACAAAGAGGTATCCTATGCGCGCTCCTGCACTCCCTGGCTTCTTCGTTTTTCTGGCACTCCTGTGGACGGCGATCAGCCTTCCCGCGCAGATCCGCTTTCCGGGGCAGAGTCCGTATCCTGGCGGCAGTCCGTATCCCGGTTCCGGCGGTCCCGGAAGTGGTGCCGGCGGTACGGGTTCGGGCGGCGGCGGTCGCGGAAGCAACACGCCATCCAATGCGTCGCGCAGGAGCCGTGGAAAGGAAGCGCCACCCACCGTCACCACCACCGGGATGTTGCGCGTGGTCTCCGGTTCGCAGTTTGTGCTGGAAGCCGACGATCACCGCATCATCACCTATCGAACTTCCTCCCGCACAAACGTGGAACGCGATGGCAAGACGGTGGATTTGAGAGATTTTTCGGCCGGAGATCACTTCACCGTGGATTCCACCGCCGACGAGGACGGATACTTCACGGCAATCGGCGTCACGTTTAACTTGCCGGGCACGGCCGCCGATCGCGCGGCGGCATCGGAGACCTGGAATTTGCCGACGCTGTCTGCTCCCAAGGCCGCAGCATCCGCATCGGGCGCGCCGCGCACGAGCGGCAGCCGTGACGACGATGATCGTCCGATCTTGCGACGCTCTTCGAAAGATTCCGATACTTCTCCCAGCCCCGCGGCCACGCCTCCTGCGACGAATTCTCAAGCGAGCAGTAAATCTCCCGCTACGGCTGCGCCCGAGCCTCCCGCAGAGGCAGCCGACAATCGGCCGAAGACTGTCATTCGTCCGAACGATGCTGCTCCCGATGCCGACGATCCCGGCAGGCCTGCGCTGCGTCGCGGACGCCCCACTTCCACTCCTCGGCCCGTGCTGGCGGAAGAATCGATGCCGCCGTCCAATCCGCAGAACGCGCCCGTCGCCTCGGCATCGCCGAGACTGCAATCAAATGACAAGGACACTCGAGCCGTCGACACCTCCGCGGTCATCCCGATTGAATCGGATCCCATCATTGCAAAGGCCAGGGCTGCGGCCGAGCAGTATTCCAGCACGCTCCCCGATTTTTTCTGCCGTCAGGTGACCACGCGTTATCAGAGCGATCGTCCCAAGGATGGATAGCAGTCGCTCGATACCGTGACGGCCGACGTCGCCTATGAGAACGGGCGCGAAAGCTACAAGAACATCAAGGTTGGCAACAAGTCCGTGAATACCGAAAACATGGCGGATATCGGGGGATCCAGTTCCAGCGGCGAGTTTGCGTCGATCCTGGAAGACTTGTTTAGTCCGCTGACGGCGGCTTCGTTTCGCAAGAGCGGCCAGGATTCCCTGCGCGGACGTTCGGCTTACACCTACAAGTACGAAGTGAAACGCGAGAATTCCCACTGGCGCATCAACACGGCCGCGCAGTTGTATTTCCCCGCCTATCGCGGCACCGTGTGGATTGATCGCGAGACGTCGCGCGTGCTGCGCATTGAAATGGAATCTCGCAATGTCCCGGTGTTGTTTCCGTTTGATAAAACCGAAACTGCGACCGATTACGATTTCGTGAAGCTCTCCTCGCCGCAGCAGTATCTGATGCCGGTGGCCGCCGAAATACTTTCCTGCGAAGCGGGATCCAGCCACTGTCTCCGCAATCGCATCGAGTTCCGCAATTACCGCAAGTTTGGCGCGGAATCGGACATCACGTTTAGCAACTAGT
>CAITIX010000128.1 GCA_903892565.1 uncultured Acidobacteriia bacterium | reverse complement strand
GAAGTCAACCAGATGACAGCCGCTCTGACAGAGGTCAATGGGGCGCATTTCGCAGAAAAGAAGGCGGTCGAGGCAAGCGATGAAGCTATCAAGCTGACCACGCGCTCTCGCCGTGAATTGATGGTGATGATGCACGAGTTGAGCCAGGGCCGGTACAAGAACCTCGCCGGGTCCGCCATGGTCCTCGAAGAAGGCGAAGGCGGCGCGATGGGCGCGATCAAGGCCGCAACCGCAATGCTAGGCGGTCCGTACGTCGTGGCCGCTGGGCTTGCCGCAGTGGCGACCGTGGGCGTCGGTGCGGCGATGTGGAAGGCCAGCGAAGCCGCTGCCGAAATGGTGCACCACGCGGAGCTTCTTGGCGAGGTTGAGGGCGTTTCGGCGCAAACGATGCTTGGCCTACAGCGCATGACTATCGGGACGGGAACGACTGTCGACCAACTTGGAAAGGCATTTGGCCGATTCACGGAAAACTTGGCGGCACATTCGAGCGCGATGCAACACGCCGGGATCACGGCCAAAGACCCAATTGAAGCGTTCGGCCAATTGATGGAGGTCATCAAAAATACCGCCGACGTGACAGAGCGCGACAAGATTGCGAAGGAGTTGCTTGGGGTCGGCTGGCAAAAATTGATCCCCGTCCTGAAGCAAGGAAAAGACGGACTCGACGCAGCAATGGCCGCGATGCAAATTCCAGAAGAGACGATGTCCGCGTATGACAGAGCGAACAATGCCCAGGTCCAGATTGACAAAGCGTGGCTTGCAATCAAGTTGAGTTCGGGCGGATATTTCGCTGAACTTCGGGCGTCTCTGAAAGAGGCGGAGGCCCGACTTCTTGGGCACAGCGATGCAATCGAACTCATTAACAAAAAATCAAGGGAGCGATACGAAATCGCGGTGAAGCATCGCGCGCTAGAGGGCCAATTGCTCCCCACTGATGCGCAGATGGGGATCATCGCAAAAGCTGGCGCAGCAGTCATCAAAGGTGCTATTGCGGAGAAAGATCCAGCGCTCACAGAAGATCAGAAAAAAGCGCTCGATTGGGCGCACAAGCAGAACGCAAAAGCGTCGCTCCAAAACGAACTTGCCGAAATCAAAAAAGAGTTTCTAGAGAAAGCCGCAGCATTCGAGGACGGATCAAAACGGTACCTCGAAATCATGGATCAGGAGAAGGCGAAAGAAGCAGACGCAACCGAGAAGTGGAACAAGGCGCATCGTGACCCAAGGTCAAAATCTGACAGCCTCGCATTTCAGCGCGAAGCCATGCAGAACGCTACGCAGAATCCAGACGGCAGCGTATCACTGAAGGATTCCGGGAACGGCATGGACAAGCTCGCCCAAGAGCACGCCAGAAATGTTGAGAGGGCCGACAAGCTCTACGAAAAAGAGCAGGAGAATAAGGTTAAGCAGGTCGCTAAACTCAGCAAGGAAATTGAATCCCAGGAAGAGCGAACCGCCAAAGCACATATACGCCTGAATGAGCTGATCCGCAGATCAGACGAGGAGGCTGCGAAAGCTCGAATCGATGCCTACGAGAGGATCGGCAGCGCGGGCGCACAGACGTTCGACACGCTCGCCGGAGTCATGGCAAAAGCGGAGGGGCAGCAGTCCGCTTCGTACAAGGCGATGTTTGATGTCTCCAAGGCGTTTGCCATCGGTCAGGCGGCTGTATCGATGGAGGTCAGTATCGCCAAAGCATCCGAGGCGGGTTGGCCTCAGAACATCGCGCTGATGGCGGAGGCAGCGGCGCAAGGTGCGGTCATCATCGCGGACGTGCAGGCGATTGCCATGGCGGGCCACGCCAAAGGCGGGACGCAGATGGGCGGCTATGCCTGGCGCCATGAGTCCGGGCCCGAGATGGCGCACGCGATCGTACCAACCCAGATCATGCAGGCGAGCCACACGCACATCAACAACAGCGGCGGCAACACCTACCACTTCCACATTTCCGGCAACGACCCGGCGCTTCTCCGCAAGATCCGCAACGCCACCACCAACGGCGCGGGAACCTCGCATTGAGCGTGGCGCAATTCGTCACGGCTTCGGGCGCGATCCCGTTCGAGGGAATCGAGCGGGACTTGCTGATGGCCATTATCCGGCCCGGAAAATGGATCGAGCCCGTTGGATCGACGCCGGTCTTTGCCCCTCTCTACACGGGCGCAACGCCTCAAGCCTACGATACGGTTGAGATGGAATTCAGCTTGTGGACGCCCGCCGCGAATGCTGCGCTCCTTGAGGCATACTTGCCGCCGTACGCAAACGGGAAGACCTTCGATCTTTGGCTCCCTGGCCTATCCAATGTAGCGGCTGTTCCGGGCTTCGGAACGTGGGACGGCGCAAGCGGCGTCTGGAAGATCGTCAAATGTACCGTGAAGTCGGCCCAACGGCTTGAGAGCATGGGCAGAAAAGCGCCTATCGTCAACCTCTTCGGGTACAAGCTCAAGATCCGTTTTTGCGCGTCCGTCTCGCACGGATCGACGCCACGGTGGGAGAACGAGCGCGGCGGCGTTGAACCTTCGTGGTCGTCCACCGTTCCCGCGATCATGCCGACGAAATTCATCGCACACCAGATCCAGGACTGGTCCAACTCATTCGACCCGCTCCCAAATCAAGACCTCCCGACTCGCGCTGTCGTGCAGCATGGCAGGCGCATGGATGCGGGGCAAATTGGCGACCATGTAGACGCCTCGACCATGGATGGGTGGATCACTTGGTTCCGGACGGTACGAGGGGGTTCGTTCTCGCTGACCATGGATCGACCGTTTGGGCCGAACAATGCGAACACCGTCAATGCCGTGGCGCGAACCATGACAGTCAATCGCGTCGGCGCATGGTGGGAGTGCAAGTTAGATTTGTCCCTACTCTAGGGGGTTCTGATGGCGTCTGGTGGCATCCTGATCTACATGAGCACGATGAGCCCAGGAATCGGCGGCTCGTCGATCATGGCGGGGCAGCAAGTCGGATTCTGCACGGCAGACACTGACTTGTACTTGATCGACTTGGCGCTTGGCGGGGCCACGATCCAATACCGCAAAGGCCGCATCGATGGCGACGTAACCACCAGCCAGAGTGCAGACCTGTCGAAGGGAAAGGGGTTCCTGGCGGCATCGATTGACGGCGAGATCTCGATCCACGACGCAGATGGAGCGATTGCGTCCGATATCGCGAACGGATACGTCAATCCTATCGGGTGGGATCTCTGGATTGGCTACGTGACAGCAGGGAGCACGAGCCCCGTGGTCCTGGCGCAAATGAAAACCGTTGATATCACGCAGAGCGAGGGCGTGATCCGATTCAGCCTCAAAAGCCCTGCATATCTCGGAAATCACCCAATGTATGGGGTGCGCACACTCGCCACATTATCGACGGATCCAATAGACCCGACTAACCCGACTGACCCGACATACCTAGCATCCGGGGTCGATTCGCAGTTTGTCGGAATGGCATTAGGCGGAAGTGATGTGAGCCTAAAATCTACAAATTCCATTCCCGTAAACAAGCTCGGGTATTTTGAGGAAACGACCCTTGCAACTGGAGACATAACGACATCAGGGTCAATAGCGAAAATAGTGTCGTGCGTTGCGTCCGAAAGTTTCAATTCAAATTATGGTAGAGACGCATATTCCGGATCGAT
>CAITIX010000127.1 GCA_903892565.1 uncultured Acidobacteriia bacterium | reverse complement strand
GAAGACGTCATACGAGATAGATCGCAGTGACTGGAGTTCAGACGTGTGTCCGATCTGGGTGGCCTCGGCTTTCCGCCCGAAGCGTTCGACCGCGCCTTTCTGGCGTTCAGCGGCGGCTGGCAGATGCGCGCCGAACTGGCCCGCGTGCTCGCGGCTGCACCCAACCTGCTGCTGCTCGACGAACCCTCCAACTACCTCGACTTGCCGGCCATCGAATGGTTGCAGCGTTTTCTGCGTGGCTTCGAAGGCACGCTCCTGATCATTTCGCACGACCGCTATTTGTTACGCACGCTGACCAACATTACGGTTGAAGTGGATGCCGGACTGGTCACGCGCTATCCGGGTGACCTCGACTTCTATCTGCGCGAACGCGAAGCCCGCCATGCCCTGCTGGTGGCGGCCAAAGCCAACCAGGATCGCAAGCGCGAACACCTCGAACGCTTTGTGGAACGCTTCAAGGCCAAAGCCGCCTTTGCCGCCCAGGCGCAAAGCCGCATGAAGGCGCTGGAGAAAATGGAGGAGATCCGTCTCCCCCGACGCAGCCGCGCCGCGGCCTGCCTGCGCATCGCTCCGGCCCCGCACAGCGGCGCAGAGATCGTGCGCCTGGAAAACGTAGATTTCTCCTATGACGGCCAGAAATTCATTCTGAAAGACGTGAATCTCAACGTCGGCCGCGGCGAAAAGATCGCCATCGTCGGCTACAATGGCATGGGCAAGACCACGCTGCTGCGCATTCTGGCCGGCACGCGTCAGCCCACCGGCGGCAAGCGCGTCCTCGGGCACAAGGTGATCCCCGGCTATCAGTCGCAGGAGTATGCCGAGACGATCGACCCTGACCAATCCGTGCTCGCCAGCGCCAAACAAGCGGCGCCATTCCTGACGGAGCGTGAATTGCGTTCGCAGCTCGGCGGATTCGGCTTCGGCGAGGAAGACGTCAACAAACCTGGCGGTGTGCTCAGCGGTGGCGAACGCATCCGTCTGGCATTCCTGCGTCTCTTTCTCTCGGTACCCAACTTTCTGCTGCTCGACGAACCCACCACGCACTTGGACATCGAGGGCTGCCAGACGCTGGAACGCCTGTTGCAGAAATACGACGGCACGGTCTGCATCGTCAGCCACGACGTTGTTTTTGTGCGCGCCGTAGCCACCAGTATCATCGAACTCTCACCGGCCGGCATCCGGCGCTTCCCCGGCGGCTACGATTATTACCGCGAAAAGATTGCCGCCGAGGCGGCGGGTTCGAGTGCGGCCAACCGGACCGATCGGACGGATCGGACGGATCCGTCCGATCGGTCCGATTCATCCGCCACCCCCACGCTCAACTCCAAGGAACTCCGGCGCGCGCGCGCCGACATGCGCGTGAAGTATCAGACCCGCATTAAAGAGCTTCGGCATCGTGTCCAGACCATGGAACAACGCATTGCCAAGATGGAAGCTGAACAGACGCAGCTCTCCACGGAACTGAGCTCTGGTGCACCGGACCTCGACTACGCTGGCAAAAGCTCCCGACTCAAGAGCATTCAGGCTGAACTCGGCCGCCACTCCGCCGACTGGGAAGAAGCGGCCGGCGAGCTGGAACAACTGCAGAAGGAAATGTCCGAGGCACAAGCCACCGTCGGATCATGATTTTGCGGCCGCTGCGCCGCCAAAGTCTGAGCCGTTCGCAAACGTGATTAGCGCCGCGCAAACAACCCGCTGCGCCATTCGCCGACCAGCAGGGAACGCTCTTCGGCAAAACCGTGTGCTTCGAAAGCGGTGCGAACAGCGGCATACTGCGTGTCGAGGATGCCGGAAAGGATCAGGGCTTCCTGCCCCCCCGGCTTAACCGCCGCAGCGATGACCGCAGCGTGATCGATCAACACCGGCGCAAGAATGTTCGCGACCACCACGTCCGCCTGTCGCACGTTGTGCGCAAGATCACAAACCTCGAACACCACGCCTGCTTCATTGTCCGCGGCATTATCGCGGGCAATGGCGACGGCATCGGGATCGTTGTCGAACGCGGCAACCTCCACAAAGCCCAGTTTACGAGCGGCAATCGCCAAAATTCCCGAGCCGCATCCCATGTCGAGCACACTGCGACCAACATCGGCAAGCGCAAGCTGATCAAGAAATACCAGGCAGGCCTGCGTGGTGCCATGATTGCCGGTGCCAAAACTCATTCCGGGGTCGAGGTCAATCACGACATCGCCTGGCCGCGGCTCGTAGGGCTCCCAGGTTGGACGGATCACGATGCGTTCCGACACACGCTGCACGCGGAAGAAATGCTTCCAGCTTTCGGCCCAATCCTGCTCTGGCAGCGTGGCGACGGCGGGGTGCAATTCCAGCCCCAGCGCGCGGCCAGCTTCAGCCAGCGCATGGCTGACAGCAGGTGCGTCCGCAGCATCAGTCAAAAAAACACTCAACCGGCTCAGCGCATTTTCGACATCATCCCACGAAGACGCGCAAATCTCCGCCTCGGCCAGCGCCTCAATCAGCGCATCCACGGATTCGCGCGGAACTTCAGCGGAAACCACGGTGAGCGGGGCATGGGCGGAAGAGGAAGAATCGAGGACGACGGACGAGGACGACGGACGATTAGGATCAGATGCTTTGTTCACAAGATTCACCCTGAAAAGAGCAGTTGAGTTTAATTGCGATCTTTGCACTGCATCTGCGGCGGATCTTGGTCGATTAAGTTCACGACAAAGATGGATTGCGGCCTGTAGCCCACCTTGGGCCTAACAGTCGCATCCTCTGCCCACAGCCCTCGGCCCGAGGCGGGCCGGGGCTACTAAATAAATTTCACGCACGCGAAATTTATAATTGGATGAACAGCGCCGAATGGGCATCGATATCCTTGGCCAGCGCCTTGACCACCGTTTC
>CAITIX010000126.1 GCA_903892565.1 uncultured Acidobacteriia bacterium | reverse complement strand
GGCCCGCGTGAAGGCGTGGGGCAAGCGGGAGTTTGTGAAGCGGATGCAGGAATGGGGCAAATTGGGTGGGCGTCCGAAGGGCAGCGGCAATAAGCAGGCGAAGAAAGGCGGTAAGTGATGGCAGTCTACAAACCAACACGCAAGGGCGACGCGTCGAAATTTTATATCTGCGAGTTCGTCTATCAGGGCAAGCGGTTCCAGGAATCGACCGGAGCAACTAGTAAGACCGTCGCGAAGGAATACGAGAAGAGGCGCAAAGCAGAGTTAGAACGCGCGGCGGCGGGGATGCCTACAGAGCAAAAGGCCGCCCGGATTCGCACCGTCAACGACGTAGTTACCTCCTACCTTGCGGGCTACAAACTGTCGCACCGCCCTAAGAGTGTGCTTTTCGCGGAAGGGCGACTGAATCGGGTTAAGAAGTCACTCGGTGGCGTTGTGCTGTCCGATCTTACGGACGATTGCATCCGCGAGTACGTCCGGCAACGGCAAGGTGCGAAAATATCCGGGCGAACCATCAACATGGAGATTGGCGAGCTATCCCGCGCGATTGGTCGCACGTGGCGCGAATTATGGCCGCGAGTGAAGAAGCTCGAAGAGCGCAAGGACGTGGGCCGCGCGCTGTCTCCAGAGGAACAGCGGCGACTACTCGATTGTTTGGCGACAAGCAAATCCCCCATCTTGCGAACGATTGTCCCGATGTTGCTACTGACGGGGATGCGGGCAGGAGAAGCGATTAGCCTACGGTGGGTGCAGGTGGACTTGCTTGCGGGAACAATTACCGTGGGCCGCGCAAAGACCTCTAACGGCACGGGCCGCGTCATTCCGATCAATGACGACTTAGCGCACGTCCTCGCGAATCACCGAGCGTGGTTCGTTGAACGCTTCGGTGAGCCTTTGCCGGACCATTGCGTATTCCCCTGGGGTCCAGGTGAACCAACGGACCCAACGCGCCACGCGGCCCAACTGAAGCGGTCCTGGGGCGAATTGCGTAAGCGTTCGGGAGTTTCCTGCCGCCTGCATGATCTGCGGCACACGTTTGCCACTGGAATGGCGGAGCGTGGAGTCTCTGAAGGCACGATGCTCGCGCTCATGGGTCACATGAGCAGGGCGATGCTGGAACGCTACTCGCACATTCGAATGACCGCCAAGCGGGATGCAGTGGCGGGAGCGATGCTCCGACCCAAGACTGAAAATTCGGGAGTAGTCCCTGTGGAAGTCCCTGTAGTAGCGGCCACGCTGCGTCCGCAATGACTCGCAAGAGATTGATAAGAATGGTGCGCCCGGAGAGACTCGAACTCCCGGCCTACTGATTCGAAGTCAATAAACTCTTGCTAATCGGTTATCCTCGCTCCTAACTTCCTTGTTTCAAACATCAATAATTTGGCGGTTTTGTTATACTCGTTGCTACTCGGCCATTGGGACACGTTCAGTACCTCCCGCAGTACCACCCGGGATCGACTGACGAAAAATCAGTGGTCGGCAAAACGGGCCGAAAAGCAGTACCACCCGACGAAAGGAGCACCACCCGATGACGGTTTTACCGATCCGCAGAGACGCCAACCCCAAAGTAAAAGCGACCAAGCTTGTTGCAGGAAACCAGAAAGCGATCGACGCCTTGGCGCTCGATAGTGGGATGTGGAAAATCGAAGGGCTGCCCGGCTTGTACGTTCGTTGTCGGAAAACATCGAAGAGCTTTCTGCAGCAGCGGCGCGTCGATGGCGTGCTCGTCAAGCAAGTTCTTGGCCCGATCAGCATGAAGCTCGCAAAGGAAAAAGCGATGGACCGCTGGAACGCGATCGCGCCCACGGTGCCGGCGGACGATAAGGTCCGTCTCGGCGCGGCGATCGAAGCCTACATCGCGAACCGGATAGCAATGAAGAAAATGGGCGATGTCACCGCGAAGCTGATGCGCTACAACACGGAGACGTATTTGAAGGCGTGGACGAGCCGCACGCTTGAGGAGATTGGTAGCGATCGAGCTGCGCTCGCCGCGCTTCATGAACGCTTGAGTAAATCACCCGCGACCTGCAATCAATGCATGAGGTTGCTCGCGGCCGTGTACCGCTGGCACCAGGACCGCATCGAGCTCGATCTTCCTGACTGGCCGCGCCGGGTTGCCGAGATTCACACGATCGCGCCGCGGAATTGGGCGTACAGCGAGGATGAGCTTCGCGCGTGGTGGCACGCAACCGAAAAGAAGAAGGGCAAGAAGGACGCGACGAACCAGGAAAAGAAGGTCGCAGAGAAAGGCGTGAGCACGCTGGGCCCGATCAAAAAGATGTGGTGGCTCGCGACGCTATTTACGGGCGCCCGAGCCGGCAGTGTGGAAGCGTTGCGATGGCGAGACATCGATGAAAAAAACAAAACGATTCACTTCGGGACCGCGAAGGGAGGCCGCACCTACACGGTTCCGGCGTGTGAGAAGCTGCTCGAGCTGCTCAGGGAATATCGCGACAGCGGACACGTCCAGCCAAGCCAATGGCTATTCCCGTCGAACGTAAGGGATGGCGAGCACATTATTGCAGTCAAGAATATTCGCGAAGGCGTTGGGCCCGCGCATCGATTGCGCCACACTTTCAGAACGGCGCTCGCGCAGATTGGTGCTACTTCAGATGTGGCGCGCATGTTGATGGGGCATGCGATGGGAGGCGATATTTCCAGCGGCTACATCACAGAATCGTTGGTGATTGAATCGTTGAGGCCGATCACGAACAAGGTCGCTGATCACTACGTGAAGATCCTAGGTTTATAAGTCTCCAGCGAGCGCGCAGGGTCCAATGCTTGCCTCCGCGCAGGGCACAACCTTGCGATTACTAGAACCTGAATCCCACAGGGGCGGTCCCCGAGTCTCTCGCCCTATCACGATATATCGTGTTTAGTTGGGTTTTAGAAGCCTCGCTTGTAACCGCGGTCACGCGGTTTCACCGTCCATCACGACCGGTCCGCACACAATTTGGCACACACTCGTGTCAAGGGCGGAGTAAAACTAGACCACTGGGGCGGAGAGAAAGTCTACCAGTTCACGGGCGGGAGAGGGCTTGGTTTGAAGGATTTACGGGGGTGGCTGGAGCGTAGGCCTGCGACCCGCCTTGCG
>CAITIX010000125.1 GCA_903892565.1 uncultured Acidobacteriia bacterium | reverse complement strand
TTCTCGACGCCTGCCGTTGCCGTGAAAACTTCTGAAGGTATCGACACGAGTGTCGATACGGCACGCACGAGTGCGTGCGCCACATCGCAAAAAAGAAAAGCCCCGGATTGCTCCGGGGCCTCTCAAAATACAGGACGAGTGGCTACGCCCAGCTGAAGCCGTGCTTCGATAGCGGCAGCGAGCGGAACCGCTTGCCCGTCACCGCAAACAGCGCATTCGCGATGGCCGGAGCCACCGGAGGCATGGCCGGTTCGCCAAGGCCCGTGACCGCGCTGTTGGTCTTCACAAAGTGCACTTCAATCTCCGGAGGAGCTTGCGCGATCCGCACCGGCTGATATTGATGGAAGTTCGACACCGTCGAGCGGCCCTTATCGATCGGGATCTGCCACGTCATCGCGTGCGCCATGCCTTCGATCACAGCGCCTTGCGCCATGTTTTCGGCAGCCGTGGGATTCACGATGTGCGGCCCGATATCGCCGGCCACGTAAACCTTGTGGATCCGGACCTTGTTCTTGTCGTCCACGCTGAGGTCGATCACGTGCGCGAAATAGCCGCGATGGCTAAACTGGAACGCCACGCCCATGCCGCGTCCCTTCTGCGCCTTCTGCTTGCCCCAACCAGAGGCATCGCGAACCGCTTCCAGCACACCGCTCATCCGGGGCGCGTCGAAATCGAAACCGTTCGCCACAGGGCTCGGCTTGTTATTCACCACACGATCGTTCCGCAGCAGTTGCAGACGGAACTCGATGGGATCCTTTCCCGCCGCGTGCGCCAGTTCATCGAGGAACGATTGGAACACGAAGCAGAATGCGTTGCTGCGCGGAGCGCGCATCGCAAACGTCGGCACGCCGAGCGGCATGGTCGACGACTTAAACGAGAAGTTCTTCAGGAACGTTGCCGGGAATTCGTTCGGGGCGATTTCAGCCGCCGAAGAGAATTTCGGACCGTCGCCGAAACTCACGAAGTGATTCTGCCACGCCGTGATGTTGGCCGAACCATCCACGCCGGCCTTCAGGAAGTGATAGCCCGCGGGACGATAATGATCGTGCTGCATGTCGTCTTCGCGCGTCCACAGGAGCTTCACGGGAACGCCCGCCTGCTTGGCGATGGCCGCGGCTTCGAGCGCATAGTCGTTCGTCAGACGGCGTCCGAATCCGCCACCGGTGCGCATCAAGTGCCAGGTGATATCGCTCTCTTTTAATCCAAGCGTCTGCGCAACCTGCGCGCGTCCCGCAGCCGGAGTCTGGCTAGGAGCCCACAGTTCGAGCTTGTCGCCGTTGTAGCGCGCGAGGCAATTTTCCGGCTCCAGAGGAGCATGCGAAAGGAACGGATAGGAGTACGCCGCTTCCACGACCTTCGCGGAATCCTTCAATCCGGCGTCGGCATCGCCATCCACGCGGATATCGAACGCCGGAGTCTGCTTCGAAAGCTCGTCGGCCTTTGCATCGAACATCGCGGTGGACTGCTGCGCCGTGGTGCCTTCGTCCCACACCACCTTGAGCTGCGCGCGCGCTACCTTGGCCTGATACCAGCTGTCAGCCAAAATCGCCACGCCGCTGTGCAAGCCGGTAAGCACCTTGGTGCCTTCGACGATGAACGCCTGCTTCACGCCGGGCATCGCTTTGATCTCGTCGAGATTCGCGCTGACCGCTTTGCCCGCAAACACGGGGCATTTTTCGAACACCGCCCACAGCATGCCGGGGATGGTGAAATCGATCGAATAAATCGGCTTGCCGACCACGATCGCCGGATTGTCGTAGCCCTTGGTGGAGTGGCCGATGATTTTGTAATCCTTCGGGTCCTTAACCTTCACGGTCTTCGGATCGGGAGGCGCCATCGTCGCGACCTTCGCGGCGAGTTGGCCGTAGGTCACCGAACGTCCGGAAGCCGCGTGCATCACTTTGCCCGATGCCGTGGTCAGTTCCGCAGCCGGAACGCCGAGATTATCTGCCCCCGCCTGCACGAACATCTGGCGTGCCGCAGCTCCCACCTGACGCAGCGGATCCCAATTCGTGGGCATCGCGGTGGACCCGCCCGCGTTCTGGCGTCCGTACTTTACTTCGTCCAGATCGGCCTGCACCAGGCGAACGTCTTTCCAATCGACGTCGAGCTCGTCGGCGAGAATCATCGGCAACGAGGTCTTGATGTTCTGGCCGATTTCCGGGTTCTTCGCGACAATCGTCACGATGCCGTCGGCCCCGACCTTGATAAACGAGTGCGGCGAGAGCGCGGGCGCGGCACCGGGCGCTTGCGCGAGTCCGGTTTCGGGCAGGTAAAGCGCCATCATGACGCCTCCGCCAGCGATGGCCGAGAGCTTAAAGAACGAGCGGCGATTCAAAGTCTTGCGTTCCATGTTTGTCACCGTGGGGTTTTTGTTCGTCAATGTTTTCATGGTGGCCTCCTTACCGCGTCACGTTCTGAGCAGCTTCAACAGGCTGCGCCTTGGAATTCTGCGACGTCATGATCGTCGCCGCACGATGGATCGCCTTGCGAATGCGCAAGTACGTTCCGCAGCGGCAGATGTTGCCGTTCATCGCCGTGTCGATATCGGCGTCGGTGGGCTTGTTGTTCTTGGCCAGCAGTGCCGAGGCCGTCATCATCTGCCCCGCCTGGCAGTAGCCGCATTGCGGGACGTCGATCTCGAGCCAGGCTTGTTGAACAGGATGGTTCCCATCCTGCGATAGCCCTTCGATCGTGGTGATCGCCTTGTTCGCCGCGTTCGAAACGGGCGTCTGGCAGGAGCGCACGGCCTTGCCATCAATGTGTACGGTGCAGGCTCCGCAGAGTCCGGCGCCGCAGCCGAACTTGGTGCCCTTCATGTTGAGAACGTCGCGCAGTGCCCACAACAAGGGCATCTCTGCTGGAACATCAGCAGACGTAGATTTCCCGTTTACGGTCAGCTTGAAAGCCATTCAGTTTGCTCCTGGAGGATTGGTCCTGATGATGAGTTTACCTCATCGCCTGGGTGCACAGCAGACGCCGATTTGTGAAATTTCAGTCGTGGCAGGCTATGGGCGCGGCAAAATCAGACCTGGAGATCCGTTTTGGCGATTTCCACGTATTGGGCCCTCGCGGGCGCGTAGTTTGATCGCCGTAATTTTCCGCACCTTACCCATTGGCGAGGGCCTTGCGCGGGCTCCTATTTTCAAGCTATTGAGCGGCGCAGAGTTGTTGCGCGCGAGAGTTCGAGTTTGGCATTGGTAGAACCCCGGACGTTAGTCCGGGGATACATCCGAAGTTTTCGCGAGTGCAAGTGTATCCCCGCACTGATGTGCGGGGTTCTACCACCTAGCGGCCTTCAGCGACCATGAAGCTAGACGCCCCAGCAGTAATCTTCGACGGCCTTTTGAATGTTGGGATCCTGCTCATTCAGGCGCATCAATTCCAGGCGCATGGCGTCCGCCAGCGCGAACCAGCTGGCTTCGATGACGTTTTCCGAAACGCCGACCGTGGCCCAGCTGCGCTTGTGATCGGACCATTCGATCATGACGCGCACGCGCGCCGCGGTACCCTTTTTGAAATCGATCACGCGGACTTTGTAATCCGTGAGCCTTACGCCCGCGATCGCCGGATACAACGTGCTCAAGCACTGGCGCAGCGCCAAGTCGAGCGCGTTCACGGGACCGTTGCCCGTGGCCGATGCGGTCAGGACATTTTCCTGCACCTTCAGCGTCACGTTCGCGGTGGATTGCGAGGAGCGCGTGAGGACTTCGTAATTCACGATGTCGAAGAACTGCACTCCGGGGCGCAAGGCCTCGCGGACCAGCAATTCGAACGTGCCTTCGGCGGCTTCGAGCTCGTAGCCTTGAAACTCCAACTGCTTGATGCGGTCGAGCAACTCACGGCGTGCGGAATCGTCCAGACGATCTTCCAACCCGTGCTGCTTAAGCTTGTAAAGAATGCTGCCCTTGCCCGAAAGATCGCTCAGCAAGACGCGCTGGCGATTGCCGACGAGCTTGGGATTGATGTGCTCGTAGGTGGTGGAATCCTTCAGCACGGCGTTGACGTGCACGCCGCCCTTATGCGCGAACGCGCTGTGGCCAACATAGGCTTGATCGTTGCGCATCGGCATATTCGCGAGCTCGGCAACGAAACGCGCAACCGACGTCAGCTGCGTGAGCTTCTCTTTGCCGATGGTGGTGTGGCCCATCTTCAATTCCAGATTCGCGATCACCGTGGTCAGGTTCGCGTTGCCGCAGCGTTCGCCGTAACCATTCGTGCAACCTTGCACGTGCGTGAATCCCTGTTCGACGGCGGCTAAAGTGTTGGCAACGGCGAGTCCGCAATCGTTATGCGTGTGGATGCCGAGGATGCCATCGAAATTCTTGCGGATATCGGCGCAGATCTCGGCGAGCTGACTCACCATGGTCCCGCCGTTGGTATCGCACAAGGTGAGCGTATCGGCGCCGGCTTTCTTCGCGGCTTCCAGCGTCCGCAGCGCGAAATCGCGCGAGGCTTTGTAGCCATCGAAGAAATGCTCGGCGTCGTAGATGACTTCCTTGCCGTGGTCTTTCAAGTACCGCACGGTGTCGGAGATGAGCTGGATATTTTCCTGCTCGGTGATGTTCAACGCACGGTACACGTGCAGGTCCCAGGTCTTGCCGAAAATGCAGACGACGGGAGTCTCGGATTCGATGAGCGCGTTGACGCTGGGGTCGTCCTCCACTTTGTTGCGCGCCATGCGCGTGGCGCCGAAGGCCGTGAGACGGGCGTGACGAAACTTGAAGGATTTCGCGCGTTCGAAGAAATCCTTATCCTTCGGGTTCGACCCCGGCCAGCCGCCCTCAATGTAGTCGATGCCGAGCTCGTCGAGCTTGTGCGCGACCAACACTTTGTCTTCGGCCGACAGGCTGACGGCTTCCCCTTGGGTGCCGTCGCGCAACGTCGTGTCGAACGTGAAAATCCTCATAGAAACGTCTTTATGGACCACTGCTCAAATCAACAACTTCACTAAAACTCGGTCCGCTTGCTGACGCGCGCGGTTCGGTGCTGTCAGCAGCAAAACCTCTGTCCTCTTGCTGACGCGCGCGGTTCGGTGCTGTCACTCTCTAGCACCGAACCGCGACCGTCAGGGAGCGGACGTACGCGATTACGCTACGCCCGCTTCCTTCTTCTTCTTGAGGAACGGCATCATGGCGCGGAGCTTGCCGCCGACCGTTTCGATCAGCGTGTTCTGCTGCGCTTCGCGCATCGCCAGGAACTTGTGACGACCCGTGCGATTTTCTTCCATCCAATCGCGCGCGAACTTGCCGGTCTGGATCTCTTCCAGAATCTTCTTCATTTCGGCGCGCGTCTGATCGTTGATCAAGCGCGGACCGCGCGTGTAATCGCCGTACTCGGCCGTATCCGAAATCGAATAGCGCATGTAACCCATGCCGCCTTCGTAGATCAGATCGACGATCAGCTTCACTTCGTGCAGGCACTCGAAGTAGGCCATTTCCGGAGCGTAGCCGGCGTTGACCAGCGTATCGAAACCCGCGTTGATCAGCTCGCAGAGGCCGCCGCAGAGCACAGCCTGTTCGCCGAACAGATCGGTCTCGGCTTCTTCCTTGAAGCTGGTTTCAATGATGCCGGCCTTGAGCGAACCCATGCCCGCGCCGTAGGCGAGAGCCTGTTCGAGAGCCTTGCCGGAAACATTCTGGTGAACGGCAACGAGAGCCGGAACACCCATGCCGTCGACAAACATTTCGCGCACGCGATGGCCGGGGGCCTTGGGCGCGATCATGCTGACGTCGATATCGGCAGGCGGCTTGATGAAGCCGAAGTGCACCGCGAAGCCGTGGGCGAACATCAGCGTCTTGCCGGGCGTGAGGTGCTGCTTGAGGTCCTTCTCATAGAGATCGGGCTGGATGTGGTCCGGCACCAGGATCATCATGACGTCGGAGGCCTTGGCGGCGTCGGCGTTGTTCATCACGCGCAGTCCGGCGGCTTCGGCCTTGGCGCGGCTCTTGCTGGTTTCGGGCAGGCCGATGACGACGTTTACGCCCGAATCGCGAAGATTCAACGCGTGTGCGTGACCCTGGCTACCATAACCGAAAATCCCGACGGTCTTGCCTTTTAGAAGGCCAATGTTTCCGTCCTGCTCGTAATACGTCTTAACCATTCTTCAAAACTCCATTTCTAAACTGCGGGTTCTACGCCGCGGGTGATGAGGATTCTACTTCCGAATCTTTGTGAACCGGGGGAGCCAGTTTCAATTTCTTGTTTTCGAGCGACACAGCCACCAAGCCGGAGCGTGTCACTTCGATCTCTCCATAGCTTCGCATTACCTCGATAAATTCGTCGAGCTTCTCGGGATCGCCCGTCGCTTCGAGCGCAAAACCTTCGACGGAGGAATCCACCGCGCGCGCTCCGAAGATTTCGGCTTCCTTGAGGATGGCCGTGCGATTCTGCATCTGCGAGCGTACGCGCAACAGCACGAGTTCGCGACGCACCGCCGCACCTTCGGTCAGATCCGAAGCCTGCAGCACGTTGACCAGTTTGTTCATCTGCTTGATGACCTGCATGCACTGGTTGGGCTCGACGTCGACGACGATGCTCATGCGGGAGAGACCGGGATCGAGCGTACGCGCGACCGTGAGGCTCTCGATGTTATAGCCGCGCGCGCTCAGAAGTCCGGTGACGCGCATGAGAGCGCCGGGCTTGTTTTCCATTAATAGCGATATTAATTGAAGCATCTTCAATCCTTCATCCCCGCCCTTACGGAACGGGGTTATAACCCCACGAGCAACTACGCGACCTCAACGGGCTGCGGCGGACCGAGCACCATTTCGTTGATGGCGCTTCCGGCCGGAACCATCGGGTAGACGTTCTCGAACGACGCCACTTTGACATTGAGCAAATACGGACCCGGCTCCTTCACTGCTGCTTCCAGAGCCGCGCGTAGTTCGTTCGGGTTTTCCACCGTGCTTCCCTTGAAGCCGTAGGCTCCGGCGAGCTTTTCGGGATTCGGGAAGGTATCGAGCTTCGCCTGCGACAGGCGGTTGTTATAGAACAGTTCCTGCCACTGGCGAATCATACCCAGGTAGCCGTTGTTCATGATGATAATTTTGACGGGCAGCGCATGATTGGCAATCGTCGCGAGTTCGGGAATCGACATCTGGAAGCCGCCGTCGCCGCAAATCGCGAAGACGAGTTTATCGGGACGCGCGAACTGCGCGCCAATGGCCGTGGGCAAGCCAAAGCCCATGGATCCCAAACCGCCGGAGTTCAACCACAGGCGCGGATGATGGAACTTGATCAACTGCGCGGCCCACATCTGGTGCTGTCCCACGTCGCTGGAGACGATCGCTTCCCCGCCCGAGAGCCGATTGATCTCGGCCATCAAGTGCTGCGGCTTGATCGCATCGGGCGACATGGACGGCTCCAGCGGATGCTCGCGTTTCCATGCGACGACCTGCTCACGCCAAGCGGCGCGCGAAGCCTCGTTGATGGCCTTGTCCGCGATGGTGGCCTTCATATCCTCGAGGATCTTGACCAGCACCTTCTTCACATCGCCGACGATGGGCACTTCGGGATTGCGGATCTTACCGACTTCGGCGGGATCGATATCCACGTGGATCACTTTGGCGTGTGGCGCGAACGCGGCCAGGCGTCCGGTGACGCGATCGTCGAAGCGAACGCCGAGCGCGATCAACAGATCGGCTTCGGTCACCGCCATGTTCGCGGCATAACTGCCGTGCATGCCGGGCATGCTGATGAAATTCGGATGATTGCCGGGCAGGCCGCCCAGGCCCATTAGCGTGCAAACCGTCGGCGCATCGAGCAATTCCACCAGCTCTTGCAGTTCGGCGTGAGCTCCTGCGTGGATGATGCCGCCACCGGCGTAAATCATGGGCCGCTTGGCTTCCCACATGGCTTGCGCGGCGCGGCGCATCTGGCCGGCGTGGCCTTCGGTGTAGACGCGATAGCCGGGAAGATGGATGGAGGTTACGGGCTGGTAGTGGCCCATTCCCTGGAACGCGTCCTTAGTAATATCGACGAGCACAGGTCCGGGGCGTCCGGTGGAGGCGATGTGAAACGCTTCGTGCATGATGCGCGGCAGTTCGTTCACATCCTTCACCAGGAAGTTGTGCTTGGTGCCGGAGCGCGTGATGCCGAACGTGTCGGCTTCCTGGAAGGCGTCGCTGCCGATGAGCTTGCTGGTCACCTGGCCGGTGATGGCCACGATCGGAATGGAATCCATCATGGCGTCGACCAGGCCGGTGACGAGGTTCGTCGCTCCCGGTCCCGAGGTCGCGCAGCACACGCCGACTTTGCCAGTGGCGCGCGAATATCCCTGCGCCGCGAAGGCTGCGTTCTGCTCGTGCCGTACCAGGACGTGCTTGATGGGGCTATCGTACATGGCATCGTAGAACGGCAACGTGACGCCGCCCGGATACCCGAAGATGATTTCCACCTTCTCCCGCATCAGACATTCCAACACCATCTGCGAGCCGCTCATTAAGGTTCCCGACATGGATCCGACTCCTATTTCTAACCTTTACCTTGTTTTATCCACTTCGCCCGCGCACAACGCTTTCGCTGTGCGCTTCCGAAACTCGCCCGTATAACAGAAAAGCCACTGCCGGAGGCTCTTTGTCCCCCGCCCAGTGGCCTAGATTCGTGCGTTTGAATCGGGCCGTTCAGGCGAGGCCGGTTACACCGACCCCAATAATAACTACTACCTGAAGCAGCGGAATAAGTTCGCAAGAGATCGCGACGGTTTGGTGGAGGGCCTGGTTGGGATCCATAAATGTCATCACGTCTCTCGTCTAGAAGAATACAGCACAAGTGCCGCAAATGCAAGTCGCCTCGATCATTACAAATTATTATAGGACTATCTAACAGGCCCCTGCGGCGACCCCTCGAAAAACGTGTTATGATCCTCCAAGATGCTGAGTCTAAGAGACTTGCTCTCGAATCCTAATTCCTTCTCTGAAGTCGATCCCAGCATCTGGTCCGCGTTCGCGCTCGCCGTGGTTCTGATTGTGATCGCTGTTAAGTCGCGCCTGAACCAGCAATCCATCCCCGAAATGGATGCGGAAACTCCGAGTGAGAAGCCGCTCGATTGCATGGTGGTGATTCCGGCTCGCAATGAGGAAGAGTTCATCGCGCGCGCCGTCAAGAGCCTGCCGCACGACACGGTCATCGTGGTGGACGACGCGTCAGAGGATGGAACGGCGGAAGCCGCCAGTCAAGCCGGGGCGGGAGTGATCCGGGCACCGAAGCTGCTGCGCGGGATGGTGGGCAAATCGAACGCGTGCGCCGAAGGGGCGAGGCTGCTGACCACCAAGTGGATTTTGTTCGCCGACGCGGACACGTGGTACGAACCCGGGTTCCTGGAATCGGCCATCGCCGCGGCGGACGAATCTAAGGTGGACTTCTTTTCGATTTATCTGAAGCCGATGTACGAATCGTTTGGGGCGCGCATGCTGGCGCCGTATGCATCGGCGTTATATTTTTTCGGAGTGAATCCGCGCGCCGGAGTGGCCAAGGCGTTTAACGGCCAATGCATGTTGGTGAAACGGGAGCCTTACGAATTCGTGGGAGGCCATGGAGCCATCCACTATCTGGACGAGGACCTGAAGCTGGCGGCGCTGGCGCTGCGTCATCGCATGAAGATCGGCGTGGGACGTGCGACGAAGCTGGGGCGTGTCACGATCAACGTGGAATCGCTCGAGCGGAGCGCGCATCGCTTCGGACTCGGTGAATCGTGGGTGGGCGCTCGTGTGATGCTAGCGGCGCTGGCGTTCTTCCTGTGGATTCCTGCGTCGGTGTGGTTGCTGCTCGACGGCCATCGCCATGCCGCCGCGGCGTTCGCGTTTTTTCCGGTGCTTGTTCTGAGCTTCTGGTACGGCCCGGTGCTTGCGATCCTGGCACCGTTCGGAATCCTGGGGCTCACGCCGAAACTGTTCGGGGCCATGATTCATGTGATCTTGGGCAGGCGGACCAGATGGAAGGGTCGTTACATTTAGGGGCCACAAGAGTCAGGAGTCAGGAGTCAGGAGTCAGGAGTCAGAATCTCGGACGCAACCGTGCGCGGCTCACCAGACTCCAGTCCTTCACCACTACTTCCCCCCTTGTCATCCCGAGCGAAGTCAAGAGGGATCTGCTTTTCATCTATTCGCGCCTCTACGCCAACGCAAACGTATCCCCCCGCGACGGCTGCACGACCTCGATCCCATACTCTTTCTGGATCACGCCAGCCAGCACCGCCCCCGGCTCCGGGTCGCCATGCACCAGGAAGACCTTCTTGAGCCCTTTAGCAAAGGGTTTCATCCATGTGATGAGCTCGCCCTGGTCCGCGTGGCCGCTCAATTCGTCGAGCGAACAGACTTCCGCGCGCAGCCGCATCGGCTCGCCGAAGATCGGAACTTCGACGCGCTTTTCCAGGATCTTGCGCCCCAGCGTATTTTCGGCCTGATATCCCGTGATCAGCACTGTATTGCGCGGATCTTCGATATTGTTGCGCAGGTGATGCAGAATTCTTCCCGCTTCGCACATTCCCGATGCGGAAATAATCAAGCACGGCCCGTGCAGACCGTTTAGCGCTTTCGACTCGTTCACGTCGCGCACGTATTTCAGGCGTTTGAAGCCGAACGGATCATCGCCCTGGTCCGTGAATGCGACTACGCCTTCGTCCCAACATTCGGGATGCTTGCGGAAAATTTCCGTCGCGTTCACCGCTAGCGGACTATCCACGAACATCGGAATTGAGGGCACCCGTTCGGCGTCCATCAGTTGGTGCAGCAGCAATACCAATTGCTGCGTGCGTCCCACGGCGAACGCCGGAACGATAATTTTCCCCCCGCGCGCCGCGGTCCGATTCACCACGTCTTCCAGCGTCTTGGAAACGTCCCCAATCGGCTTGTGGAACCGGTCGCCGTACGTGCTTTCCATGATCAGGTAGTCGGCGTGTTCCAGCACCTGCGGATCGCGGATGATCGGCAGCCCCTTGCGGCCCACGTCTCCGGAAAACGCCAGCTTCACGCCGTCCGCCTCCAGGATCATGGCCGTCGATCCCAACATGTGCCCGGCGTCGAACGTCCGATACGAGAATCCTTCGGCGACCTGTTGCACCGATCCGAGCGGCGTCGCGCGAAACAGCGGAAACGTGCGCTCGGCGTCCTGCGGACCATAGAGTGCCTCCACCGGTTTATCGTCGCGACCCAATTTCTTGCGGAACGCCGCGCGGCGATTCACGAACTCCGCATCTTTCTGTTGCAAGAATGCGGAATCTGTCAGCATGGCCCGGCACAAATCCACCGTCGCCGGAGTGGTGTAGATGGGGCCGCTGAATCCGTTCTTCACCAGCGTGGGGAGGTTGCCGCTGTGATCGATATGCGCGTGCGACAAAATCACAGCGTCGATCGAACTGGCGGGAAAAGGGAAATGGCTGTTGCGTTCGAACGCCTCCTGCCGGCGTCCTTGAAACATTCCACAATCCAGCAAGTATTGCCGTCCACCGGTTGCCACATGATGCATCGATCCCGTGACGGTCTTCGCCGCGCCCCAAAATGTAAGCTGCATAATTTTGAATACAATTACTATACGACGTCACACGGAAATGGCGTCAGCAACGTCAGGCTTGGCCATACAGGATGCGTAGCGCGTTCCTCATCACGTTCGTCGTATGCGCGGGTGCGCTCGTGGCGCAAAAGCGCCCCATCACTTTGGACGCCTACGAACAGTGGCGCTCGCGCCCGCCCGCTGCCGTTCCCGGTGAACCGGTGTGGGCCCCCGATGGTCAGTCCTTCGCCTATCGCCTGGGCGACGACCTGATTCTCTACGACGTCGCTTCGCACACGACGCGAACCCTGGTCCATCTTAGTGAGATGAACGCGTCGATCGAAGTTCCGCCCTCCACTGACGGCGACCCTTGGGAAAATCGCAACATCTTCTCCCGCCAGTTCACCTGGAGTCCCCGGGGTGACCGCATCCTCTACGTCTCCTCCGGCGACCTGCTGCTGGTCGATGTCAAAACCGGGAAATGGCGCAATCTTACGAAATCTCCCGTGGCCGAAGCCGATCCCAAGTTCTCCCCGGACGGCCTTCACATGGCGTTTCGTCGTGGCTGGGATTTGTATACGATCACTCTCGCGGGTGGCAAAGAAACTCGTTTAACGTCAAATGGTTCAGACGTAATACGTAATGCAGGTCTTGACTGGGTGTATCCCGAAGAAATCGGCCTGACCACGGCCTATTGGTGGTCGCCCGACTCGCGCTCTATCCTCTACCTGCAGTTCAATCTTGCCGGAGAGCCGCAATATCCTCACGCAGCACTCCTGGGGGAGAAAGCCGTTTCCCAGCTCCAGCGCTATCCCCAGGCCGGAGATCCCAACGCGCTTGTGCGTCCCGGCATCGTTGCCGCAACCGGCGGCGCCACGAAATGGCTGGGCGTGGGAGACACGGCATCCCGTGATCTGGTCGCCCGTGCGGGGTGGACGCCCGATTCCCGCCACGTTTGGATCGCGCGCACCAATCGGGTGCAGAGCCAGCTCGCGATGCTGCTGTTTGATGCTGCTTCCGGCAGTTCGAAAACGATCTACCGGGAGACTTCGCCGGATTGGATCAACATCACGGGCGATCCGCAATTCCTGCCCGATTCCTCCGGCTATCTTTGGACGAGTGAAAAAGACGGCTTCGCGAACCTTTTCTTGTTCCCCATCGACGGATCTAAGTCCAAGCAAATCAGTGAAGGAGCCAGGAAAATCTCATCCATTTCCTGCTTTGATTTTCCGCGTCGCCAGGTTTACTATGTCTCTAGCGAATCCGATCCGCTGGGTCGGCAACTCTATCGCGCGAATCTGGATGGCACCGGCAAGGTCCGCATCACGGAAACGGAGGGAACGCATCGAATCTCCATGGCTCCCGGATGCCGCAGCTATCTGGATACCCACTCCAGCCGGACGTCGCCTCCGGAGACCACGCTGCGAATTGTAGAAAGCCAGCAAATGACGACGTTCCGTCCACCCAATCGCGCCGTCCTTGATGAATTCGAACTGCAAACGCCGGAGCTGATTTCCTTCGATGCCGCCGCCGATAACGCAGGAAAATCTAAAGTAACACTTTATGGTCATTTACTGAAGCCGCCGGGCTTCGATCCCTCTCGCAAGTACCCTCTCCTGGTCGACGTCTATGGTGGACCTCACGGGCAAAGCGTCCGCGATGCCTGGACCGGTTTGACGTTCGATCAGATCCTGGCCGCGCGCGGTTACCTCGTGTGGGAGATGGACAATCGCGGAACTGCGGGACGCGGACACGCGTTTGAGGTTCCCGTGTTCCACAACCTCGGAAAGATCGAGCTCGAGGACCAGCGAGCGGGCGTCGAGCATCTCATCTCTTTGGGCTTCGTCGATCCGGCGCGCATCGGCGTCCACGGGTGGAGCTATGGAGGATTCATGGCGCTCAATCTTCTCCTCAACGCCCCGGATCTTTTCCACGCCGCGTTCGCCGGAGCTCCAGTTACCGATTGGCGCAACTACGACTCCATCTACACGGAGCGCTACATGGGCTTACCGTCCGAGAACGAAGCAGGCTATCGCGATACCTCGATCGTCGCGCAAGCGTCGAAACTCACTGGCCGCCTGATGATCGCGCACAACATAGAAGACGACAACGTCCTGTTCCAGAACACGCTCCAGCTGACGAACGCTCTGCAGTCCGCCGGGAAGCAGTTCGAGATGCAGGTTTACGCTGGCCGAGGACATAGCGTCACCGGGCCCGCCGCCCGCCAGATGGATGCCGCCATGGTGGATTTCTTCGATCGCGCGTTAGCCGCGCACTGAGAAGTGGCTGTCGCCGCTTACTTAATCTCGGGACTTTGCGGCGTCGCCGGATCTTGCGACCAGTTATTGCGGATCACCAGCGTTTGGTCGGAATAGAACGTGCGGCGCCCGGAGCTGTTGAACGCATCGGGCACAGCCGTGATCGCGTAACCGGTTGCGTTCGCCTGCACGGTGAAAACGTAGCCGCTGTTCTTGCCATCTGCCAGAACCTTGGGGATCAGGTCGGCTGCGGCGGGCGATGCTGCGCCGCTCGCCGGTGGCCCCAACTCCGCCAAAGACGCCGCGTATTTTCCGAACTGGGAATAATACTGTGTTTCCGCCTGATGGATGGTGGTCACTTGCCGGATGGCCGCCATTTCGTGCGACGCCATCAGCTGATTGTTCATCTTCGGAACGGCGATGGCCGCGATGATCAGAATGATCGAGATGACGATCAGCAGTTCAATGAGCGAAAATCCCCGGCGACGGTCCCGGCGCAAATTTTGGTTTTTGGCCATATCTCTTCCTCTATTCTAGACGCGCGGAGCTCGGGAAACGTGCAAGGCGAACTTCATGCCGTGCGGACGCCGTGGCGCACGGCCGCCTTTCGCAGGCCGGCGTCCATCGTCAGAAGCAGGGCCTTTTCGCGTCGGGCCAGGGCGAGATAGAACATATCGTAGGCGGGAGTTTTCGCTTGCATGCTAAGCGATAGTGCATCCGACGCCAACTCGCGATTCAGAACAAACGCGGTGGGTAGTGCAATTGCCGCCTCCAAAGCGCGAAAGCAAGTTGCACTCTCCAGGCCTTCGAAGCGGTGATATTTCCAAATCGCATTTGTCACCTCGGCTACCATCACCTCGGGAGCGAGAACCACTTCCGCCTCCTGGATCGCATGGCGGAACCGTTCCGCGTGGGGTCTTTCCAACACTACTTCGACCATTGCACTGGCATCGAGAACGACGTTCATCGGTCGCGATCCTCACGGATCAGCTTTGCAGGGTTGCTGAGAGCCTTGCCGCGTCCTGGGTGGTGGCTGCGGATTTCGGCAAGAATCCGTGCGCGTCGGGCCTTATCGGTTTCGCCGGATGCCATTTCGTTCGAAAGCATCACGACGGCTTGTTGCGAAACGCTGCGGCGTTCTTGCGCCGCCTTGCGGACCAGCGCTTGATAAAGATCATCGGGCAGGTTGCGGATCTGGAGCGTTGCCATGCCTTTATGTTACATGCATTATGCATGCAAAGTGCATGCACTTACGCTTCGCTTGCGGCCTGGCGGATTCGCTGCAGCGATCGCCACAATCGCCCCAGTTGGTCGAGTCGTAGGGCGTTTGCTCCATCCGACAACGCGCGTTCCGGAGCCTCGTGGACTTCGACGAACACGGCGTCCGACCCGGCGGCGACCGCGGCGCGTGCGAGAGGTTCGATAAATTCCGGTTGTCCGCCGGAAGCCGTTCCTGCAGCGCCCGGAAGTTGCACGCTATGCGTGGCATCGAACACCACCGGATATCCCGTCTTGCGCATGATCGCGATACCGCGCATATCGACGACCAGATTGTTATAGCCGAACGTCGACCCGCGCTCCGTGATCAGGATGCGATGGTTCCCCGTGGACGCAACCTTCTCCACAGCGAGGCGAATATCGTGAGGAGCCACGAACTGCCCCTTCTTGATGTTGACGATTTTTCCCGTCTTGCCAGCTTCGACTAAAATGTCCGTCTGCCGGCACAGAAACGCCGGGATTTGCAAAATATCGGCCACCTCGGCAACGGGCCCAGCCTGCGCGGCCTCGTGAATATCGGTGAGCACCGGAAATCCCGCGTCGCGCACGCCCTTCAAAATCCGCAGGCCTTCTTTGAGCCCGGGGCCGCGATAGGACGCAACGCTCGAACGGTTGGCCTTATCGAACGATGCCTTGAAGATGAATTGCCCGACGATTTTGCCGATTTCCTTCGCCAGAAATTGCACGTGCTCTTCGCTTTCAATCACGCAAGGCCCGGCAATCAGCGCCAGGGGACTTCCGTCGCCGATGCTGATCTTGTCACTTACTTTAATCATGGGCTTTAATAAGGGTCACGATTTGGACGCGAACGTTTCCCGCGCCGCATCGCGCGGAGCTTCCATCTTGCGTTTCCGATGTTCCAGCGCGGCTCCGACGAACGCCTTGAACAGCGGATGCGGCTCCAGCGGGCGCGACTTGAACTCGGGATGGAACTGACAACCCAGGAACCACGGATGATCCGGCAGCTCGCAAATTTCGACATACACGCCATCCGGCGTTTCCCCCGAGAGCCGCAGGCCGTGCTCTCTGAGCTTGGCTTCGAAATCCCGATTGAATTCGTAGCGATGACGATGGCGCTCGCTGATTTCCTCGACGCCATACGCTTCTCGCGCGAAGCTGCCTTCGGCCAATTTGCAAGGATACGCGCCTAGGCGCATCGTCCCGCCCAGTTCGTCCACGCCCTTCAGCTCGCGCAATTTATAAATGACGCGCTCGGGCGACGAGGCATCGAACTCACTGGAGTTGGCCTGCGTAAGGCCGCACACGTTGCGCGCGAATTCAATCACCAGCGTTTGCATGCCCAGGCAGATTCCAAAATAGGGAACCTTGTGCTCTCGCGCAAAGCGAATCGCCACCAGCATTCCTTCAATGCCGCGCTTGCCGAAGCCTCCTGGCACCAGGATGCCGTCGAACGTTTCGAGCTCCGCGATAGCTTGCGGCCATTGCAAGCGCTCCGCTTCAATCCACGTAATGTTGACGCGAGCATCGTGCGCCAGGCCGCCGTGCAGCAGCGATTCCTTCAGGCTCTTGTAAGAATCCTCGTACTCCACATACTTGCCGACCAGCCCTATGTTCACCTGCCGCTGCGGATGCTTCATGCGCGCGACCATATCGCGCCATCCCGTCATTTCGCGTTGCGGCGCGTCGATGGCCAGCAGCCGAAGGACGATCTCGTCCACTCCTTGCTCGGCAAACACGAGCGGACATTCGTAGACACTGTCGACGTCCTTGGCCGTGATAACAGCCACTGGATCCACGTCGCAGAAGAGCGCGATCTTATCTTTCACATCGTCCGGCAAAGGACGTTCGCTGCGGCACAACAGAATATCCGGCTGGATACCGAGCGCGCGCAGTTCCTTCACGCTGTGTTGCGTGGGCTTGGTTTTCAACTCCTGCGCGGCGGCAATCCAGGGGACCAGCGTGACGTGCACGAAAATCGCGTTTTCGCGACCCACTTCATGGCGCAACTGACGGATGGCTTCCAGAAACGGCAGCGATTCAATATCGCCGACGGTCCCGCCGATTTCCGCGATGACGACATCGGCCACCGTGCCGTCGGCCGCAGTGGCCACGCGCCGGGCGGCGGCTTTGATCTCGTTCGTCACGTGCGGAATCACCTGCACCGTCTTGCCCAGATAATCGCCGCGGCGTTCGCGCGAAATGATCGATTCGTAGATGCGTCCGCTGGTCAGGTTGTTCCCCTGGCCGAGCGGAGAGTGCGTGAAGCGTTCGTAGTGGCCCAGATCAAGATCGGTTTCCGCGCCGTCGTCCGTGACGAAAACTTCACCGTGCTGGAACGGACTCATGGTGCCGGGGTCGACGTTAAGATACGGGTCGAACTTCTGCATCGTGACCTTGATGCCGCGGCTTTCGAGCAGGCAGCCGATGCTGGCCGCCGCAATGCCTTTGCCTAAGGAAGAGACCACGCCGCCGGTGACGAAGATGAATTTTGCCATGCTATTTCGAGACCATATTTTTCGTGAGAAGGGATTTTTCGTATAACGCCGAAACTGTTTGCCAATCCGCCGGCGTGTCGACGCCCAGCGATTCATACTCCGTTTCCACCACGTGAATGCGGAAACCATTTTCCAGTGCGCGGAGCTGTTCCAGCTTTTCGGCCTGCTCCAACGGTCCTACGGGAAGATCGGGATACGCCAACAAGAAATCGCGCCGGTAGACGTACAAGCCGATGTGTTTGAAATAGACTGCGGGCTCGTCCTGAGCGGCGTCTCTGTGGAACGGAATCGGCGCGCGCGAAAAGTACAGCGCGTTGCCGTGATGATCCGTAACCACCTTCACCACGCCTGGATCGGTAATATCGTGTTCTCGCTCGATGCGTTTCTTCAGCGTGCCCATCGGGACGTTTTCGTCGTGGAGCATTCCCAAAATCGCCGCGTCAATCGCAAACGGATCGATCATGGGCTCATCGCCCTGAATGTTGACGATCACCGTGGCCGTGGATGCCGAGGCGGCCTCCGCCACTCGGTCTGTGCCAGAGGCGTGGTCGTCACGCGTGAGGATCACCTTCGCGCCGAAACCTTCGGACGTGCGGCGGATGCGGTCGTCGTCGGTGGCGATCACCAGATCGGTCAGATAGCGCGACTGTGACGCTCTCTCCCACACATGCTGCAGCATGGGTTTTCCGGCGATAGAGACGAGGGCTTTTCCGGGAAATCGGGAAGATGCGTACCGGGCGGGGATGACCCCTAGAATCCTGTGCGGCACAATCGAAGATATCACAACTTGCGGTCGCTGTGCACTGTTTTTCGGTGGCCTTACGATGTCCCCTCCTTTACAGTCGGGGTTCGGTGCTCGTTT
>CAITIX010000124.1 GCA_903892565.1 uncultured Acidobacteriia bacterium | reverse complement strand
GCTTCATCTCGCTGCGTTTGACGACGGCATCCAGGAAACCATGTTGTAGCAGGAACTCGCTGCGCTGGAACCCTTGCGGTAGCTTCTGGCGAATCGTCTGCTCGATCACGCGGGGCCCTGCGAAGCCGATCAAGGCACCGGGCTCCGCGATATTCAAATCCCCCAACATCGCAAAGCTAGCGGTAACGCCGCCCGTTGTGGGATCCGTGAGAACGCTGATGTAAGGAATCTTCGCATCGTCCAGGCGGGCCAACGCCGCCGATATTTTCGCCATCTGCATCAGGCTGATGGCGCCTTCCTGCATGCGCGCACCACCCGAAGCGGAAATCAAAATGACAGGAGACCGCGTCTCGATGGCTCGCTCGATCGCGCGCGTAATCTTCTCGCCCACGACGGCCCCCATACTGCCGCCGACGAACTTCAATTCCATCGCGCAGATGTTCACCGAGCGTCCAAATAACAAACCGGTCGCCGAAATCAACGCGTCGGACATAGACGTTTCGCGCTGCACGGTGGCGAGCCGATCGGAGTATTTCCGGGAATCGGTAAAACCCAGAGGATCGGTAGACGTGAGGCCTTTGTCTAATTCCTCGTACTGTCCGTCGTCAAAGAGAAGAGCCAGGCGCGTGCGGGCATCGATCCGAAAATGGTGTTCGCACTGAGGACAAACTTCATTGTTCTCCTCCAGCGCCTTCTTCCATATGATCTGGCCGCAACTCTCGCACTTCTGCCATAGGCCTTCCGTGCGGACCTGCTTCTCGCCTTCTCCGGCACCTTGTTCAAAACCCGGCTTCTGCCGTGAAAACCACGCCATGGGACTTCTACTACTGTAGCGGATGCGCGAGCACCCGCGAAACTAGCGAAACTCCCACACGTGCGCGGCGAAGCTGCGGCGCTGCACGAATCCGAGTTGCTGATACAGACGCACGGCTTTCTCATTTGCCTTGGTTACCGTCAAGCCCACGGATCCGCAACCATGCGCGGCAAAGGCAAACAGAGAGCGGCGTATCAGTTCCGTGCCGAGCCCCGCCTTTCGATGCGAGGGCGCGACGCATAACTGAGTGATGTGTCCGGCATCGCGAGCAACAAGGCTCGCCAGACAAACGCCGTACAATTCTTTGCTACCCTCATCGAAGGCCGCCCGGGACGCTCCAGGAAAAAATGTGCCGCAGCCCGGAAACTCGACGATGTTGGACAGAAATCGCCGCGCCCCGCCTGCCGTGCGGTATTGATCGTTGATCTCGGCGTCGATGTTTCCGCGATATGCGTGAGCCAGGAGCTTTGCCGAATCGTCGAAATGCGCTTCGCTCCATGGCACGAAGCGGATTCCATTCACATCCGCAGGGGCCTGCGTCGATGCACCCCCAAACGAATATTCGAGAAATAGGCGAGGATGAACGCGCAACCAGCTGGCAAACGGTAGCGGCCGATCGCGCGGGCTGCCAAGCATCAGGAGCTGCGCTTCCACCCGGCGAAGTCCCGACATGCGCCATAGATCGCTGAGAACGGCGTCGATCAAAGCATCTTCGCGAGCCGCAGTGCGATAACTTTCGAGAATGTAGTGATCGCCAATGAGCCCCTTGCTCTCTTCGCGAACAAAGTAGGAATATCCGATGACACGCGAGCCTTCCAGCAGAGCAAAGCCGTTGAGCGCCTGCATGCGCGTGTAACGACGGACGAGTTCGGCGGAGGACGAGAGATCCCACGAGAGGTCGCGTCGCCAGGCGGCTGCCTCTTCGGCGAGCACCGGCTCCAGATCTTCTGCCGAAATCCGACGCAGTTCGACGACGCGTGGTTCCGGCCATTCGACGTGCGCGGCCATGATCGCATTCATTATGACAGGAGCGATCTATCCCTGCGCACACGGTCCTCCGTACAATAGGTCCATGGAAAACGATGGCGAGCGCATCTGCGATCTGTGCGGGCAGACGATTCCGAAAATGTCGAAGCTCGCGGTCAAACAAGACGGGAAAGATTTGTGCCTGGCCTGCCAGATCCGCGAGTCCGAGCGACAAAAGAGACTGCGGCCATAACGAAAAAGGGGACGCCAACGGCGCCCCCCCCTTCCTGAACAGCTGCAAGCGACTACTTAGTTCTTGCCGATCGTCTTGAGCAGCTCGCTATACGGTGCGACGCGCCCATGCAGAGGCGCTATGGTCGTCACGTCTAACTTCAATCGCTGAACGTTGTCATACAACTGATTCGCGAAATTCATCGCCACCGGGGGCGGCGCGGGTGAGTTCGGCGGAGCCGGTGTGAACAGATCGGCCACGATTAATCCCTTTACCTTCGGCATGTAGCCGATCAGCATGTCGCCGTTGTGATCGTTGGGCGAGGTGAGATACAGCTCCAGCTTCTGATCGCCGTCCGTGATTTCATACTTGTCCTTGATCGCGACGATGGTCGCCTTGCGCGGCTTCTTCGACAGCGCGTCAGGCTCCAGAGCGTGTGGATTCTTCCACGCCTGCAAGTAAAACGCCTTGTTTTGCTCGTTGGTGATGATCGGAATCCCCTCGGCCACAACGGCTCGCAATCCGCCTGAGTGGTCGAAATGATGATGCGTATTCACTACGTATTTGATCGGCTTGTTCGGGGCCAACTTCTTCGCTTCCGCTAAAACGGCTTCGGCGCGATCATCAGCGAGTGGAGCTTCCACAAGCACCACAAACGTCTTGAACTCCACCACAACACTGTTGTGCGATCCGCCGCCCAGCCACCAGATGCCATCGCCGAGCTTCTGCGATTCCACTTTCACGGGCGGGATCTTGGCGTTCTTCACGGCGTCCGTTATCGTAAGCGCGAGCGGCGCAGGATTCGCCTTTACCTCCGTCACGGCGAGATCAAAGAGCGGATGACCACCCTGGCTTTGAACGATCTTTGTCGGGAACTTCACGGTGCCGAATTCTTTGTAATCCGAGTAGAGCGTTTCGACCAGCATGTCGCCGAGCACCGGATTTGCGATCCACGTATCGACCTTCGTCACCATGTCTTTGTCGTCGATGGTTCCCACCACCTTGAATTTATTCATCGCCGTGAACGTCACCTGCGTGCCGCCCTTGGCTTTCTTCATGGTGGCGTGGCCTCCGAGCGCGCCTTTCAGGAATCCGTGCGGCGTGAGCCAAATCTGCAGTTGGCGCTCTTCCACCGCGGCGGGCTGCGGCTGCGCTTGCGCGCCCGGCTGATTCCACGCGTACTCGCCGCTCACCAGATTCACTTGCTTCTGTTCTCCGCCGAACGGAGCTCCTCCACCCTTAGACGGCGGCGTATTCACAATGCGCGTCAGTTCTTCGCGCGATGCCTTGTTCGCGTAATCCACGGTACGCGTGTACGACGGAAGCGTCGTTTCGGGCCACGCGCTGTTCGGCAAATGATTTTGCCCCAGCGAGGACACGTGCCCCATACCGGAATACTGAATCGAGTTCAAATTCGCGGCACCCATCGCAATGGATGCCTTCTGCAACAATGCGCTTGCATCCTGAGCAAACGCTGCGGTCGAAGCGGCGCCGAGCGCCACCGCGATCCATAGTAGAGTCTTCTTCATAAGCTTCGCTTTCATGCCGCCTTATTTCCCCTTCAACATTTTCTTAATGCCCGCGCACGCTTGCCTTGTTCTCTGCGGATTTTCGATCAGCGAGAATCGCACATGGCCTTCGCCCAGTGGTCCGAATCCAATGCCGGGCGATACGGCGACCAGCGCTTTATCGATTAACACTTTGCAAAATTCCAGCGATCCCATCTCGCGATACGGT
>CAITIX010000123.1 GCA_903892565.1 uncultured Acidobacteriia bacterium | reverse complement strand
CGCGGTAGCGGCCCTGCGCATCGCTCGTCAGCGAGGTGACGATTCCTGTACCGACGTTCTTGACGTCGATCTTAGCGCCGGGGACAACCGCACCCGAACTATCGGTAACAGTGCCGGAAATGATGGAGGTGCTGGTCTGTCCGACGAGCACTTGAGCCGCTACTGCCAAAAGCAGCATCGCCACAAAGGCGAAACGGCGCAGTTCTTGTGTATAAGTTTTAAGTGTAAGCATGGTGAAAGACTAAACGACTAACTTTCCGCTTTCTGAATCGAATGCGGACCCTTAGCGATTAGGGTACCGGAGAATTGTGAGCGTTCGATTAAGGCAGCCAGCACAATGGGCACTGGCAGACGGCTAGAAAGCCCACCGGGCCTGGCTCCTTTCGGATCAGGCCCGCATTAACGATACGAAGGAAATCACAAACGGGAGGGCGTTACTTCTCTTTTGCGGCGCGCTTGCGAGGGATGCCGTAATAAACGCGAGCCTGTCCTTCCCTTTTTTCGCCGCCTGCGGGAGCGCCCGCGACGATGTCCTGTGCTCCGTCACTGTTGATATCACCGGCGAGGAAGAGTCCCAGGCCAATGTTGCTGCTGGGCCCGTCCGCGGTGGCGACGGCAGGATCTCCGGTGAAGCCCTTCGGGCCGCCGAGAAAGATGTAGACGCCGGCTCCGTTCTCCTTGGTGCCGGCCGGAGCCGATGCCAGGAAGTCCGCGTAGCCGTCGCCATTGAGATCGCCGGCGGGAGCCATGGTGCGACCGAGGCCCGTGACGCCACCGGCCGCGCCGGTCGCTTTGCCAATGGCGGTCCATACGCGATCCTTCGACAATCCATTGGGGCCGCCCAAGTACACGTAGATCTTGCCGGCCGAACCGTTGCCGCAGGAGTAATCATGCGCGCCTACCGCGACGTCCTGGTAGCCATCGCCATTCACATCGCCGACCGCAGCGAGCGCCTCACCGAAATGATCGCCATTGGCCTCGCCATCCACTTTAAAGCTTGGCGTAGACGCGAAACCGTTCGCGGTTCCGAGATAAACATACACCGCTCCGGGCACTTTCGACGCCGCGCCGCCTTTGGTCAAACCACCCGCGCCAATGATCAAATCCGGATGCCCGTCTTTGTTGACGTCCGCACCGGCCATCGCGAATCCGAACTCGTCATCTGGATGCTCGCCGACGCCGGTAAAGATCGGCGTCTCGCTCAAGCCTTGCTTGGTGCCCTTATAAACGTAGGCCTTCCCTTGATACGCGATATCGCCGTTATATCCGGAAGCACCGACCAGCAAATCCTTGATGCCATCACCGGTCACATCGGCCACAGTGAAGGAACGCCCGAATTCATCGTTGCGATGTTCGCCGACGAAAGTTTGCGACGCCGTGGAGCTGAGGCCATTCTTACCGCCGAGGAAAACGTAGAATTTGCCTTGATGAAATCCCTTGCCGCCGTCGAAGCCATGCGCGCCGACGATCACGTCCGCGAAGCCATCGCCGTTGATGTCGCCGACGGTCAGCGTGCGTCCGAATTCTTCTTTCGCCTGCGTACCCGTGAGCGTCCAAGTTGGCGTGGAGGAGACGCCGTTCTTCGATCCACGATAAACGAATACGTTGCCTTTACTATCGCCGTTCACTGTGTCACCGCGCATGCCGACGACCACGTCCGAAAAGCCGTCGCCATCGATATCCCCGGCGCCCACACCTTCCGCGTATCCTCCACCAAGGCCCGCGCCGTCGAGCAGCGCGAACTGCGGATTCAGAACATCAGACAGCGGCCGCGTCGTGCTGAGCACCGCATCGCAAGGACCGGACGCCGGACGCGGTGGTCCGGGCGTGAACGACTCGGGTCCGCCTTTCTTCTTCCCTTTCTTTCCCTGCTCCTCTTGAGCGCTTCCATTGGGAGCAAGCGCATGGAACATGAGAGCGGCGGCAAGGCAGCCGACGACAGGGAGAACGAAACGCGTGTATCTGGTCATGTCTGGGGTCCGAAGGATCATAGGGAAGTGGAGTCGTGAAGATGGAGTCAGCGTAAAAAACTTCGGCGATAGCTTATCGATGATAGAAAGCCATTATTAAGATTCAATGTAGAACGGGTTCGACTTGGTTAGGAAGTTTTGCGAAACAAAAAGCCTCCCAGATCCAGCGACCCAGGAGGCTTGTTCCGCACGAGAAGCGTTTAGAAGATGACCTTCATCGCGAAGGTGATCTGGCGACCCGGGCCCTGCTGGCCATTGATGACCGCAGCGATCGGATTCGGAATCGGCACACCCGTTGTTGCATTCACGCCCGTAAAGAGCTGCGTGGCGTTGGTGCCCCCGTTTCCGCTCAGAACCAGATTCGGATGATTGAAGAGATTGGCCACTTCCGCACGAAACTGGATATCAAACGTTTCCGAGATTTTCGAAATGCGCGTGTCCTTCAAGAGCGAGAAAGCCATGTTCTTGAAGGCCGGGCCGACGATTGTGGTGCGGCCCACGTTGCCGAGCGTGCCGACAGCCGGCAGCGTGTAGCAGCTGGTGTCGTACCACTGGCTGATCTTGCCTATAATCGGATCCGCGCTGCAATTGGGAGCGAGGTTCGGGCGATCTGCACCGCCGGAGTTGCCACCTACGCCAGCGCGCGAGAAGCCATTGGTGAGGGTGATGGGGGCGCCGGTGTTCTGGCTCCAGATGCCGCTCAGCTTCCAGCCCTTCACGATCTGATTCTTGGTGAACGGCAGTTCATAGGTGCTGTTGACGCGGAGAACCTGGGTGCGATCAAACGTGGAGCGTCCACGATCTGCATTATTGTTGTAAGGATTCGATGAGACGACGTTGTTGCCGATCGACGTATCCTGCGAGAACGAGGAACCGTAATCCATCGACTTCTGGTACGAATACGACAGCTGCGTGGAGAGGTGGCTCGTGAAGCGGCGCGTCAAGCTAACCTGCAGCGCGTTGTAGTCCGAGTTCCCCCAGGTGCTGCGCATCTGCAGTGTGCCGAGGCTCGTATTCAAGCGCGGATTGGCTGTTGTTTGGCCATTCGCGGTGTTAAGCGTGCCAAAGGCACCGTTGATGATCTGCGGCGGATTCTCTTCCATCGTGCCGAGCAAGTGAACGCCGCGGGCGCCGGCATAGGCGACCTGGAGAATCATGCCCTGCACCAGTTCCCGCTGGATGCTGAAGTTAAACTGCATCGCATAGGGAGTGCTGGTCTTCCCATTTCCGTAGAGGAATCCCGAGCCCACCTGCGGAATCGGCGTCTTGGCGGCCGCAACACCGGAATACGGGTTAGGCCACGGCACGGGAGCCGCACCACCACCGCCGCCGAGCGCCGTCACAGCATAAGGATAGGCTGCCCAGTAAGACGGAAGGATGATGTGGCCGGTCATGACGTCATAGAAGATACCGAAGCCGCCACGGATGGACGTCTTGTGATCCGCGAAGGGATCGAAGGCAAATCCAAACCGCGGAGCAAAATTCTTATTCGTCGGATTGTTCGCAAACGCGGTGGGGATATTGGTCCACGTCTTGTCGGTCAAAGGATTCGGGAAGTTATAGAAATTGTTTCTATTTTCCGTGGGATTGGCCTCCCATTCGTAGCGCACACCCAGATTCAAGGTCAGGCGGCGCGACACCTTCCATTCGTCGTGGATATAAGGCGCAATCTGGCGCTCGGTGAGGTCGCGGTTCGGATAGGCCAGGCCCGGAAGGGGAGCGTTAAAACCAGTGGGCGAACCTGTCAGGAAGCCGAAGAGCGTCTGGAAGGTGAGCGTTCCACCTTGTGCATTCACATTGGCCGTGTAATCTTTCATGATGGTTACACCAACACCGAACTTGACGTTGTGCGCGCCGTGCGTCCAGATCACGTCATCCATGGCCTGGGCGCCGTCCTGAGTCAGGTTGAACGGCAAGCTCTGGTTCGGTCCCAGAACGCGGTTGGCAGCGCCAACCGAGAGCGAGCCATTCACGGGGACACCGGGCACAAACTGAAGTACGTCATAGCTGGTGCCCGACTGCGTTCCGATTTCCTGCGGCAGCAGGAAGCTCACGCGGGCCAGATTCACGAATGTCGCAGAGAAGATGTGGCGTTCTTCGATCGTTGCATAGTAGTTGCTCGACGCATCGTTCTCCGTGAAGAGACCGAGGCCGGTGGTGCTGTTACGGTACGCCTGATCGCTGATGGCGCGAAGGAAGATATTGTCTTTATCCGAGAGCGAATAATCCAAGCGACCCAGTAAATAGTTATCGTGATTGACGGTGGGATTCGTGCGATAGAGACTGCCTACGCCGGTCGGCTGACCGTTGTTGCCGAGCGTCACCGGAGCCGCCGGGATCAGATCCATGATGGCTTTAATGCCGGGTGCAAAGCCCACATTCGCCAGACCATTCACGCATTGCAACGTCGCGGCCTGGGAACAGGGCAGCAACCCATTGTGAGCATTTACGTCCGGAAGATTCTGGTTCAATGTGGTGGCGCTGCCGCCGTTGCGGAGCCCTTCATAGTTGGCGAAGAAGAACGCTTTGTCCTTCCGGATCGGTCCGCCGAGACTACCGCCGATGATGGCCGTGCGGTTGGGTGGAAGCACGGCGACGGTGGCGGGAGGAATCACCGCCAGGTCCGAAATCGCGCGAGCATTCAACGCGCTATTGCCAAGGAAGGTGTACGCCGAACCGTGAAAGCTGTTCGTGCCCGATTTGCTGGCGGCGTTGACGACGATACCGTTGCCGCCGAACTGAGCGCTATACGTGTTGGTGAGAACCTGATATTGATTGAGTGATTCGATGCCGAGCGATCCGCCGGTGGCGCCGGAACCAGCCGACTTACCCTGGAAGGTCGTCATACTGGTGCTATCGATCAGGAAACCGAGGCCCGTGGGGCGCGACCCGGAAACCGAGTAGTTGGTCTGCTGTCCGTAGAAATTGCCACCGTTGCCATTGGCGATCGCCGAGACGCCGGGCGCCAGGTTGATCAAGTCCACAAAGTTGCGCGCCGTGCCCATCGGCAGGTCGTTGATCTGTTGCGTATCGAGCGTGAAGGCCAAGGCAGCACTGGACGTATCGACCTGAGAGATTCTGTCGTTCACGGTGACAACCTGTGTCGCCTGACCGACCGGCAGCGCGACGTCGACAATCGACTCTTCGCCGACCGTGGTCGGAACGCCGGGATGAACCACCGTTTCGAATCCCGGAGCGGTGGCCCGCACTTCGTAATCGCCAACGATCACTTCCGCCGCGCGGTAACGCCCATCAGTATCAGTCGTCACCTCCACGACAACACCAGTTGCGACGTTCTTCACCGCAACCTTGGCCCCCGCAACGGCGGCACCCGACATGTCTGTGACGACGCCTGAAATCGTCGAAGTACTAGTCTGGCCGATCACCATGGGTGTTCCGAATGCGAGCAAAAGCAGTAGGTAGCCGATCCACATGCGGACCGAGAATGTGTTTGTTTTCATGCAGTCTCCCAATATCCCCTCGGGCCTGACACAGATTTAGCCCTTTGGTCATGGTACGGACCATTTATTAAGATTCTATTTGCGCCGGGCGCACTTTGGTTAGGGTCCGCTCAGAATGTGTCGGGATACCTTAGCGAATCTTAAGGTGGTCGCCACTTTCCTAAGGTTGCGTACGCGCTTCCGCTTATGCCGCATTTGTTTACTGGGAAACGTTTGGTGAGACATGGCCTGGCACGAAAGTGCCGCATGGAGGCCGGAGTACCGCTACTTCGAGGGTTTCACGGCGTAAGAGAACGCCACTTCGCCCTGCTTATGCTCGGGGGTCTCATCCTTCGGCATCCAACTGCGAATATACTCCACCTTGGTGCTGGCGGGCGAAACTGTGACACGAATGTGTCCCGAACTCGGCAGCGAGTCGCCGGTCTTGTAGGCTTTTGCGAAATCCTGCGGCCCCGTCTGATCGTAATTCGGATTCGCGGGATTGGGCGTCTCCTGGTACACGACGCCATCTTTTTCCTGGCGAACAAATAAATGATCGTGCCCTTGGAAGAAGATGGACACGCCATACTTGGCCATCAGCTGATGAATCGGGAGGTCCCAACCGGGGCGCCGCTGGTCGAATTCCCATTCGCCGTTTTTGCCCTTGCCGCCCCACTCGTATAGATCGGCCATATCGACACCACCGCGCCCGGTTCCCAGCACGTGATGCGCAAAGATGAATTTGTACTTCGCTTTGCTCTGCGAGAGCGTTTGCTTCAACCACTGGTATTGCGCCTCGCCATGCGTGATATTCCACAAATCGCGTCCCGCGCGATCGTCGCCCTTCTTCTTGCCACCTTTTTCCCTGCCGTCGCCGGCACCTGTCTCACCCGCGCCCGGCATCACCGTATCCACAGGAGTTTTCGAATGCCAGTAGGGATCGAGTGTGATGAACAGCGCGTCGCCCCACGTCCAGGCGTAATAATCGCGCAGCATGCCCACGAATTCCACGGGTTCTTTGTCGCCGGTGTAGAAGCCATCGGGCGCGGGCAACGGATAGTAGCGCGTCCGCGACGTCCCCGCCCACACGGCCGCATTGTTCGGCGTGCCGTTCAGGAGATACATCGCGCCCTGTTCGTGTCCGCCATTGACGAGAAACACTGGCGTGGATCCGCCAGCCATCCCCAGGTATTGCCGCTGATTGATATACACCTGCGCAACCACTTCCGGCGTCACAACCTTTTGGAATTGATCGATGCTGAAATCGTCGCCGAGCGTGACGTAGAAATCGGGATGATCCCTGCGGACCTCCGCCATGGTGCGCTCATAGAGGTCGGCCTCGAACATGTTCTTGCGCTCCGGATGCGAATCCGCCTGCACGTCGAATGTGAACGTGCTCCCTGCGGGACGTTGTGTCTGAAAACTGTACTCCGGAGCAGGCGCGTATGTGCCGCCGCCCGCGGGCCGCGACACGACGCGATAGTAATAGCGCGTGTTCGGCTTTAATCGATCAATGGTGATTTCAAATGGAGTTTTCGCGGAAGATTTCACCACGGCGGTCTTCTCGTTGTGTACCCCCGCTTGCGTGCTGTATTCCACGTACGCTTCGACGTCATTGGGCGCCAAAACATTTACCGTGATCGAGTGATCCGTGGGACGTCCCAGCACCTGCGTCATTCCGATCACAGCGGTCCCCGCGTCGGTATTTTGCGTGCCCTGCTGCGCAGCGGATAACGCGGCCCACAAGCATAGACATAACGCTCCTCCGCCGGCCATCCGCCACTGGTTCGATTTCGAAATGAGCTTCATGCGTATTCCTTTATTGATTCTGTTTGCCGGGCGCGACGGTATAACTGAATGCCACCTGATCCTGTTTGTGCTCGGCGTTCTCATCTTTCGGCAACCAGGAGCGGATGTATTCCACCTTCGTATTCTCCGGCGAAACCGTCACACGCAGGTGGCCCGCGGCATTCACGTGATCGCCACCCTTATACGCGTTGTCGTTGGGATTCGCATAATTCGGATCTCCCGGCGTCGGCGTTTCCTGATAAACGACGCCGTCCTTCTGCTGCCGCACGAACAAGTGATCGTGCCCCTGGAAGAAGATACTGACGCCGTACTTCACCATCAACTGATGAATCGGCATGTCCCAACCCGGACGCTTCTTGTCGAATTCCCATTCGCCCTTTTGGTTCTTGCCGCCCCACTCGAACAGATCCGCCATGTCGGTTCCACCGCGTCCCGTGCCGAGCACGTGATGCGTGAAGATGAACTTGTACTTGGCTTTGCTTTCCGCAAGCGTCCGCTGCAACCAGCGATATTGCGCCTCGCCATGCGTGATATCCCACATGTTGCGCGTGCGCGGACGTTCCTTCTTGCCCGATCCGGGACCTTCGCCCATCGGATTATCCACGATCACGTCGGAGTGCCAGTAAGGATCGATGCCGATGAACAACGCATCTCCCCAGGTGAATGCGTAATAGTCGCGCAGTTGTCCGATGAACTGCACCGGCGGCTCGGCGTCTCCCGTGTAGAACCCATCCGGTGCGGGGTTTGGATAATAGCGATTGCGCGCCACGCCGGCCCACACGGCGTTGTTATTCGGCGTGCCGTCCAATAAGTACTTCGCGGCCTGCTCGTGATTTCCATTGACCAGGAAGATCGGCGTCGCCGTGCCATCCATCCCCAGAAATGGCCGCTGATTGATGTAGATTTGCGCGACGCTAGCGGCATTGCGCTCCACTTTCATCTCGTCGACGCTGAAATCGTCGCCCATAGTCACGTAGAAATCGGGGCGATCCTTGCGCACGCTGGCCATGGTGCGCGCGTACAGCTCGGGATCGAACATGCGCACCAGGCGCTCGGGATGCGAATCGGATTGGACGTCGAACGTAAACGTCGCGCCCGGCGGACGCTGCGTCATAAACGTGTATTCGGAGGCCATGGCGAAAGCTTTCTTGCCGGCCTCTTTGTAGCGCAGGCGATAGTAGTACCGCGTGTTCGGCTTCAGCTTATCCATCGTGATCTCGAACGGCGTTTTCGGCTTCGATTTCGCCACCGCCGTCTTGCCCGAATATTTCCCGGCCGTGGCGCCAAATTCTACATACGCGTCCAGGTCGTTCGGCGACAGCACGTTCACCGTGATGGAATGATCCGTCGGACGCCCCAACACCTGCGACAATCCCGTCACCGTCGTCGCAGCGTCCGTATTCTGCTGCGTCTGCTGCGCGGCGTGAAGCGCGGCGAACAAACTGACCGCCAACACCGCTCCGCCTGCGATCCGCCATCCCACCTGCCTGGAAATCTGCATATCCCTAGTTCCCCTTGCGCGGCTTCACGGAATACGTAAACGCCACTTCGTCGTTCTTGTGCTCCGCCGTTTCATCCTTCGGCAACCATGCGCGAATATATTCAACCTTCGTGCTCTCGGGCGTCACGCTCACTTTTAAGTGGCCCGACGGCGGAAGGAAATCCCCCGATTTGTAGGCGTCCTGCCATCCACCATTTTGCGGATCGAACAGGAACGGACTCGCCGGATTCGGCGTCTCCTGATATACAATGCCGTCTTTTTCCTGCCGCACAAATACGTGATCGTGCCCCTGGAAGAAGATCGACACTCCGTACTTCACCATGAGCTGATGGATGGGGAGTTCCCAGCCGGGACGCTTCTTGTCGAACTCCCACACGCCGTCGTGCGTACGGCCACCCCATTCGTATAGATCCGCCATCTCAATGCCGCCGCGATCCGTCCCTAAAACGTGATGCGCGAAAATGAACTTATACTTCGCGTTGCTGCGCTCCAGCGTCTGCTTCAGCCAGCGATATTGCGCCTCACCATGCGTGATGTCCCACATGTCGATCTGCTTCTTCTTGCCGCGATCTTTACCCAGCCCGTTCCCAGTGCCGAACATCACCTTCGAATGCCAGTAAGGATCGAGCGTAATAAACAGCGCATCTCCCCACGTCCACGCATAATAGTCGCGCGGCAAGCCGACGTATTCGATGGGTTCGCTGTCGCCCGTGTAGAATCCGTCCGGCGCGGGCTGTGAAAAATAGCGATTGCGCGCGTTGCCCGCCCACACCGCCGGATTATTCGGCGTGCCGTCTAATAAATATCCGGCGGCGGATTCGTGTCCGCCATTAATCAGGAACACCGGCACGGACGCTCCGCCCATCCCCAGATACGGACGTTGATTGATATACACCTGTGAGACGATCTCCGGCGTGGGCTCCTTCTGAATCTGATCGATGCTGAAATCGTCGCCGAGGGTGATGTAGAAATCGGGCTTGTCTTTTTTTACGCTCACCATCGTTCGCGCGTACATCGTGGCGTCGAACATATTCTTCACGCGCTCGGGATG
>CAITIX010000122.1 GCA_903892565.1 uncultured Acidobacteriia bacterium | reverse complement strand
GCAAATGCGCATTGAAGTGCGAACCGAGGGCGAGAACAAAGGCCGCTTCGCCGTAATGTGGGAACGAACCGAAGCTTCGTTCGTCTTCACGCTGGTTTAGCAGCAGCGCGAGTTGTTGAAGCATGTGAGCAGTACTGATATACTCGCCCCCATGCGCACAAGCTCGATCCTTAGACTCGGCCTGTTGGTTCTGCTCTGCGGAGCATCCTGGATGGCCTATAGCCAGATGGGCTCTCAGCCCGCGAAGCTCTCCACGGTAAAGATCGCGAACGATCTGTATATGATCCATAACGACATCGTCCCCGGCAACACGACGGTGCTCGTGACGGACGAAGGCGTTCTCCTCGTCGACGACAAGTTCGCCGTGGATCACGACAACCTGGTTGCCGAAGTGAAGAAGATCACGCCGAAGCCCATCAAATACGTCATCAGCACGCATCATCACGCCGATCATACCGGCGGCAATCCCGCCATGCAGAAGATGGATGTGAAGGTGATCGCTTCCGAACAGGCTCGCCAGAATATGTTGGATAGCAAGCAACCCGGCCAGCCTGATATCGCCGTGGAGCATCATGCGACCGTCACGCTCGGCGGCAAGGTCGCTGAGATTTACTACTTCGGACGCGCACATACCAACGGCGACGTGGTTGTGCTGTTCCCGGCAGATCGCGTGCTCGCTGCGGGCGACATCTTCACCTTCGGTGACGCCACGCCGCAGCTGACCGATTACTCCGGCGGCGGCAGCGCCAAGGAATGGACCACCACGCTCGATGGCGCGATGAAGTTGGACTTCGACAACGTCGTGCCCGGCCACGGCAACTTGGCGAAGAAGGCCGATATGAAAGCCTTCCGCGATGTGACGCTGAAGCTGCGCAATACGGTTCACGATCTGCAGGCGCAGAAGAAGAGCCGCACGGAAATCAGCGACGTCCTGAAGAAGGATTACAAGTGGGGCGATCTGCAGTTCCTGGTGAGCCTGGACGGCATCCTGGCGGAGACGCGATAACGCGGCACGTCAAATTTCGTTTTTGCATGAAGGGAACTACATGAAGGGGACAGCCGGGCTGTTCCCTTTTTGTTTTTGGATCAGCCGTTGGCGTTGGACCGCTCCCTATGGTCGCGGCTCGGGTCCGACGTAGCGAGCCCGGGCCTCTGTCGAAAAATCATTCTTGCTGGAATAGGTGCGCCGCTATCGATTGCGACGCCGAATGCTATTCAAGATCGGACCCGAGCCGCGACCATAGGGAGCGGTTCAGCATTCGGGGTTGGACAAGGGCGCAAGTTTTTTGAGAAGGTCGATTTTCTTAGACCCCAATCGCTCCTAGGGCCGTTTCCGGGCCCGCAATGGGCATTTTAAATCCCCGCCACTTACCCTCGGCCGACCCTCCAAAAGTGGCTAGAAACGCCCGGAAACGCGATGTTTTTGACCGTGTTTTTCGCAAAACTCCAGGTGGCTGATTCGCGGAGCGTTGCGGGAACGTCGACGGAGGATTCCGCAATGCGAATTTCTGCGATTCGAAGGTAGCTCTCAGTCCTGCTCACAGAGCGGGCTCGGGCGTCTAAGCCTGCGATAGTCTTCTGCAGAGAGGCCGAATCGTTTGCGGATTGCAGTTTGTAGTTTTGTTAGAGCCGGAGTGTGGTATTCCTCGCATGCGGCTGCGCTGAATACGTCGGCGGTCGTCCGGTTGACTAAGAAGCCTCCGAGCGTTCCGCTGCCGGTTAGATCAGCGTTCGGAGGGATTGGAGCGAATGCCGCAAACGCATAAAAGTCATGGCCTGGGATTGCGTTGTCGCTGCTGCCCTCAATCCTTGCGACCTTGGTCCGCTGGCTGCGGAGCAGGGCGAGAACTACATTTTTCGCCTCTTCCTCGGTGAGTCGCTTCTCGTTTTGTGCAGCGCCAGCGAGCCCCGTAACGAACATTGCAATTAGTATTCGCCGAAACATGACGCGGTTCTAGTCGGACCTACTGCTCCCCCTCCAACTTCCTCAAACGCACCTCCATCCCCGAGCCCTCAACTCCGTCCGCGAAGTCCTGCTGTAGACTTAGAATTATGGCACGTCAATTCGATGTCGTGATTGAGCGGGACGAGGAAGGCGTATACGTTGCCTCCGTGCCGCAACTGCCAGGTTGCCACACGGATGCCACTTCCCTGGATGAGCTAATGATAGAAATTCGCGAGGCCATTGAGCTGTGCCTAGAGGTGGAGGGTAAGGCCCCCGAGAACCTCGAGTTCGTCGGCATCCAGCGAGTCACGATCGCGGCATGAGCACGCTGCCACGCCCAACCGGTAAGGAGCTGGTGCAGGCCTTGGAACGCGTGGGTTTTGTGACCGTACGTCTGCGGGGCAGCCACCATTTTCTTCGCCACCCGGACGGCCGCGCCACCGTGATTCCTCTGCGGGCTCGCACGCTTGGTCTTGGCCTGCTGCGAAAAATCTTAAAGGATTGCGGTATCAATCCAGAGCATCTCAAGGATCTGTTGTAAATCTCGATCTACTGCTCTCCCTCCAACTTCCGCAGCCGCACTTCAATCCCGGAGCCCTTCACGCCATCCGCGAAATCTTGCGGATTCTGTCCGCGATAGTGATAGGGATACACGATCTGCGGATGAAATTCTTTCACGCATGCTGCGGCGTCCGTGGTGCTCATGGTGCGCGGAGGATTCATCGCAATGAAGCCGATCGAAATATCCTTCAGCGCTTTCATCTCCGGCACGCATTCGGTGTCGCCGGAAAAATACACGCGCGTGGGCTTGGCGGCGTTGCCGAAGCTCAGGATGTAGCCGTTGCCGATGCCTTTGTGATGCCAGGGCTTGCCGGGCGAGGGTCCAAAGGTCAGGTTGTACATGGGGACGCCTTCGATGTCGATGTTTTGGTCGCCAAGCGCGAACGTTTTCTTTTCGCCGTTGCGAATCGTCTCGGGGATGCCGCAGCAGCCGTTGAGCGTATCGTTGACGGCTTCGGACGTCACGATGACCGTGGAATCCTTGCGCAGGGTCTTGAGCAGCGCGGGGTCCATGTGATCGGCATGCGTGTGCGAGATCACGATCATGTCGGCTTGCGGGATTCCTGTGTAGTCGGCCTGGCCCCATGGATCGATGTGGATGATCTTACGATTGAACTCCAGCATGACGCTGCCGTGATAGAGCGGTGTGATCTTGAGAGGACCTTGTGAGGTTTCCACCACGTCGAATTGCTTGTTGGGAGCCGTGGCGGCGAAAGCAGTAAAGGTAAGTCCGGCCAGGGCAAGAATTGCAAAAGATCTCATGAAGAAATCATAGCGGAGCGAGGCAGGCTAAAGCCTGCTGGAAGCTGAAGCTTGCCCCACATAAAGCTTGCCTTACGATTACGCCAATCGTGGCACTACCGTCGCCAGTAGTTTGATCATGGTGTCGCGGACTGCTGCTCCGGTCGCGAGGACTTCCTCGTGCTCTAGTTTTTGCGGCAGCATGCCCGCCGCCATGTTCGTGACGCACGAAATTCCGAGCACTTTCATTCCCGCATGCACCGCCGCGATGGCTTCGTGCACGGTGGACATGCCCACGAGATCGGCTCCGATGGCGCGCAGATAGCGGATCTCGGCGGGCGTTTCGTAACTGGGGCCGAGCAGCGCGGCGTACACGCCTTCCTTCATCTTGTAGCCGAATGATTTCGCCGCCGTGCGCGCGATCTCACGCGAAACGGCGGAGTACACTTCGGACATATCGGGAAAGCGCGGGCCGATCTTGTCATCGTTCGGGCCGATCAGAGGATTCACGCCCGTGAGATTGATGTGATCGGAAATTAACACCAGATCGCCGGGCTTGTAGGAGAGATTGAGTCCTCCGGCGGCGTTCGTCAGTACGACGTGCTTTACGCCGCGCCGCGCGAGTTCACGAATCCCGAAGATCACTTGCGCGGGCGCGTAGCCTTCGTAGAGATGCGCGCGTCCCGCGAGGACGATGACATCCGCACCGCCGACTTTTCCGGTGATCAGTTTGCCTGCGTGCCCCACGGCAGTGGACGGAGGCCAGCCGGGGATATCGCGATACGAGGTTTCCGTGCGCTGTTCGATAGTGTCGGCGAAGGCTCCGAGGCCGCTGCCGAGGACGATGCCGATGGGATGACTCATGAGATCTTTATAACAACATGCCGGCGATGCACGCGGACATGAAGTTCGCCATCGTGCCCGCGGCCATGGCCTTCAGCCCCAATCGTGCAAGATCCGAACGGCGAGTGGGCGCAAGCGCTCCAATGCCGCCGACCTGCATGGCCACGGAACTCAGGTTCGCGAAACCGCACAGCGCGAACGTCGCAATCACGAACGACTTGTGGTCGAGCGAGCCCGCGAGCTTGCCGAGGTCCACGTAGGCGACGAATTCGTTGAGGATCAGTCGCGTGCCCAGCAGATTACCAATGGCGACGCTATCGTTCCATTTCACGCCCATCAACCAGGCAATCGGTGCGAAGACGCGTCCGAGGATTTCTTGCATCGAAGGAGGCAGCCAGCCGAGTCCCGAGACGCCGTGGATCGCGCCGAGGATGCCGTTGACCATGGCGATCAACGCAAGAAACGCAATCAACATCGCGCCGACATTCAACGCGAGTTGCATGCCGTCCGAGGCTCCGCGCGCTGCGGCGTCGATCAGATTTACGCCGGGCTTTTCCACTTCGATTTTGACGCTGCCTGCCGTAGCGGGTGTTTCGGTTTCCGGCATTAGGAGCTTCGCCAGCATCAACGTGGCCGGCGCGGTCATGATGACGGCTGTTAAGAGATGTTGAAACTCCACGTGCGCGATGAGAACGTACGCCGCCATGACGGAGCCGGAGATATGCGCCATGCCACTGGTCATCACCGTGAAGAGTTCGCTTTGCGTGAGTCCTGCAAGAAACGGGCGGATGGTGAGAGGCGCTTCCGTTTGCCCCATGAAGATGCTGGCCGCGACGTTCATGGATTCCGCGCCGCTGGTGCCCATGACGCGCTGCATCACGACGGCCATCCCTTTCACGAAGAGCTGCATGACGCCGAGGTAATAGAGGATCGCGAAGAAGGACGCGATAAAGATGATGATCGGCAGTACTTGGAACGCAAAGATCACGCCGAATTGATCGTTCGCCGCGCCGAGCTTATCGCCGAAGAGAAACTTGCTGCCTTCGGCCGAATATTGAATCAGGTGATTGACACCTGTGCCGATGGCTTGAAAGACTTTGCCGAAATCCGTCTTGAGGACGAGGAACGCGAAGCCAAACTGTAGGCTTAGGCCCCACACGATGACGCGAGGTTGGATCGCGCGGCGATTGCTGGAAAAAAGAAATGCCGCGCCAATGATCGCCGCCAAGCCGAGCAGGCCCGTGAACCGTTCCATGATAGCGCTGAGTGTATCAGCCGACGACTTCGAGAATCAACTCGCGCGCTTCCGGAGCTGCGCTCGAAATGCGGAACGCGTCTTCCACCAGCTGCGCCGCTTCGTCCACGTTGTCCTCGCGCGTGTAGTAGAGGCGGCAGAGAACGCCACCCGCATCGACCTTCTGGCCGACCTTCACTTCGAGGATCACGCCGACGGCGGGATCGATGGCGTCGTCCTTGGTATCGCGGCCCGCACCGATCATGGATGATGCCTGACCGATGTATTCGGCGTCGATGGCGCTGATGTAACCCGCACGCGGCGACGAGATTTCGCGCGCGCCCGTGGCGTTCGGCAGCAGTTCGAAGCGATCGAGCACGCTGGCGTTGCCGCCCTGTGCCGTGATCACTTCCTTGAGCTTGCGATAGCCGGAACCATCGAGCAATTTCTTGGTTGCGAGTTCGCGCGCTTCGTCCAACGTCGCGGTGATCTTGCCGAGGAAGATCATGCGCGCGGCGAGTTCGAGCGACAGCTTTGTAAGATCCGCCGGACCCGCATTCTGCAAGGTCTGCGAAACTTCCATCACTTCGAGAGCGTTGCCGATCGCAAAGCCGAGCGGCTGATTCATGTCCGTGATCAGAGCTTGCACGCGCTTGTCCATGCGGCGGCCGATGGCGACCATCATCTGCGCCAGGCGGCGCGCATCGACTTGACGCTTCATGAACGCACCGGCGCCGACCTTGACGTCGAGCACGAGCGCATCCAGGCCCACAGCCAATTTCTTGGACATGATGGAAGATGCGATCAGCGGAATGGATTCTACGGTTGCCGTGGCATCGAGCAGTGCGTAGAAGCGTCCGTCGGCCGGAGCGATCTCCGGAGTCTGTCCGATAAACGCCAGCTTGTGCGTCGCCAGCTGTGCTTTGAATTCTTCGATGTTGAGATTCGTGCGGAAGCCGGGGATCGACTCGAGCTTATCGAGCGTGCCGCCGGTGTGGCCCAGAGCGCGGCCGGAAATCATCGGCACGACTGCTCCTGCGGCTGCTGCGATCGGCGATGCGATGAGGCTGGTCTTATCGCCGACGCCACCTGTGGAGTGCTTGTCGACTTTCACGCCAGGCACCGAAGACAAATCCACCTTCTCGCCGGAAGAGGTCATTCGTTCGGTGAGCGTGCCAACTTCGCGTTCGGTCATGCCCGCGAAAAACACGGCCATTAGAAATGCCGACGCCTGATAATCAGGAATCGTGCCGTTCGTATAACCATCTACGATGAAGGAGATTTCTTCGGCGGAAAGCTCTTCTCCGTCCCGCTTGCGATGAATCAGGTCGACTGTGCGCATTGACTAATAAGGTTACCATTTTTGGTAAGTCCATGTAAAGGAACCCCCTTATTTGCGTGTTGTGGTACTCGGAGCCGGCACAGCGGATGCGCCGAAAATGCGGCGCGCGTAATTCAGCGTGCTGATCGCAACCAGCGCCGCGACGATCCATTCCAGAATCGTAACGACCCAATGCACGGGGACTTGGTTCAGTTCGCCGATGCGAAAACACAGGAAGACGATTTGCACAAACGTGCTGGCTTTTCCCCAAACGGACGGCGGAAAATCGCGACGCTGCTTTGCCAGATAAAACCCGCCAGCGACGAGTAGGATGAGTACATCTCGTCCCAGGACGATCACCGCAAGCCAGGGGTGCATCAATCCGGCGACTAGCAACGTGACGAACATGCCGCTCAATAACAGCTTGTCGGCGATGGGGTCCAGATAGGCGCCGAGCCGCGAGGAGGCGTGAAATCGCCGCGCGATGAATCCATCGGCGATATCGGTAAGCCCGATGGCGATGAACGTCCAGATCGCCTGCGTATAAGAATGTTGCGCGACTAAATAGAACAAGTAGGGCGTCGCCAGGATGCGGCCGATCGTCAGGATGTTGGGAAGGTGCTTCATGCGGTCGGCGGCTCTCGTTGCGCGATGGCGCGGTCTTGCAGGCGAGGGATGACGAGCAAGCTACACAATGCACCGATAAAGCACGACGTCATATCCCATTGTGTGTCCCACGCGTCGCCTTGCGTGCCGAGAAAGCGTTCGGCAGAGTCGCCCGTCATGCGAGCGACGAGAAATTCGAGGATTTCATACCAGGCGCTGATGGCCATGGCGACGCACAACACCAGGAAGACGAGCATCGCGCCGCGGCGCACGCCGGTCCAGCGGATCAGCACTTCTCGAGCAATGGCCGCAGGCACGAAGCCTTGCGCGAAGTGGCCGAGGCGGTCGTAATAATTGCGGTCCAGGTGATACGCAGACTTCAGCCAATTAAACAGAGGCACTTCGGCATAGGTGTAATGTCCGCCGATCATCAGGATGCACGCGTGGATGGCGATCAGCGTATACGCGAGTGTGGTGAAGCGGTAGCGAGGATAGATCCAGAGGAGCAACGGAATTGCGATGAGGGCAGGGAAGATCTCGAGGAACCACGTGAAGAAATCGTGCGGAGAAATCACGGACCACAGGAACACCAGCGAGGTGGCGATCAACAGCGCGGCGTGTGTTCGGCGTGGACTCGGGCTCAATTGTTCAAGATAACAGCGCGGCCACCGGGCGGGGAAGTCCCCCCGCATATTAGTTGCCCTTGAAAAAGAATTGATGGAGCAGCCGGCCGGGGTAGAGTGTAAACGCTCCCGCCAGCGCCAGCCCGCCAATGTAGAGGCCGTACATGGCTCGTTTATGTTCCGCGACGTCTTTCTTGCGAATGGCCCATAGTGCGGAGCCAACTCCCCACAGTGTCAGTGGAATAAAGAGGTGCACGGCCGTGAAATGGCCGGGACGGATGCTTTGAATGAAGAGGGACGTGATCGCCGTGACGGTCATCAGCGTCATGTAGAGGAATCCCACGGCGCGATGAATTTTGGTGCCTTTTTTCGAGAGAAACAGGAGCCATGTTCCCAAAAAGAAAGACGGCACCACGGTCAGCAGGTGGAGTTGAATGGCGAGAGGAGCACTCGTGAGCAAACTCCAATGCATGGCGAAATCCAGCTGGGATTAGGAAACTAACGCGTGCGCGACGCGCGTGGCGAGTTGATCGAAACTGATGATCTCGTAAAGCGTGGGATCCGCCATGATGCGATTCACGAGCGCAAAATGCATCGCGTGTCCCGCCTTTTCGGCAATCACGTGGCCGAGCAGCGGCCTGCCGATCAGCGCGAGATCGCCGATCAGGTCGAGCGCCTTGTGGCGGCAGCATTCATCGGGGAATCTCAGGCCGCCAGGATTCAGAATCGACGTCTGATCGAAGCACACGGCATTATCGAGCGACGCGCCGCGGATCAATCCCATGTTGCGCATTTGCCCGAGCTCGTGTTCGAAGCCGAAGGTGCGGGCCGGCGCGATGTTCTCCGCGTAAAACTCGGGTGTGACTTCCGTCTCCAGGGATTGCCGCCCCACCAAAGGATGCGGAAAGTAAACATCGCAAGTGAGTAAAAAACGGTCTGAGGGGAGAATCGTAATGCGCTTGCCGCCACCTTCGACGGAAACCGGTCGGCGGATGCGCAGATATCGTTTGCGGCGGCGGTATTCCTTAATGCCCGCGGTATTGATGAGCTCCACGAAGGGCAGTCCGCTGCCGTCCAGGATCGGGACTTCCAGGTTATCGATTTCGACGTAGGCGTTATCGATCCCCATGCTGTAAAACGTGCTGAGGAGGTGTTCGGTGGTGGAAATTAGCACGCCCTGGCGCATCAGGCTGGTGGCGTAGCTGACCTTTTGGACGTAGCGCCAACTGGCAGGGATCGTAAAGCGGTCCAGATCCGTGCGCACGAAGACAATTCCCGTGGCGGGAGGGGCGGGGACAATTCGAATCTTGACGGGAACTCCCGAATGCAGACCTACTCCCGAGGCCTCTACCGGCCGCTGAACCGTGGTCTCAAATCGCAATGATGGGTCTCCCTATGCGCATCTTCGATCGTTGGCTAACAAACCTTCATTTTAACAAACGTACAAAGAGTAGGATACGGTTACATCAAAGAAAGGAAAAGATTTATTTCTCATGTGGTGTGTCACTTGAGACACGTGAATTCAGGCAAAATGTGGCAATCATGCAACACTTTCGTTTCCAGGAAGGGAGGTTTCAGCGAAGCAAGAACGGTTTCGCCTGTAGAGCGCGGTCAAGTCTTTGAACGGAGACTTTATGCGATTGCGCGTTGGACGGAGAAACTTCATTGCTGTACGTGCGTTCGGTGATAAACTGGTCCGTGTACAAGTCAGTGCCCTGGAGCGCAAGAAAAGGGCACTGGGTATGGACTTTGTAACTCATTGATTCCGCGCCCGTAGCTCAGTCTGGATAGAGCGTTTGCCTCCGGAGCAAAAGGTCAGAAGTTCGAATCTTCTCGGGCGCACCACTTTTCGATCCGTTGCCGCGTTGGTTTTCCTGCATCCGCCGGGGCCCTTGTAGACGCTTTGGTATTCTGGCGCTAGAATCGCCAATGATGTCGTCCCTTCGCCGCACTGTTTTCACGATCCTCGCCGCAGCGTGCGCGCTGCCGATGGTTGCGCAAAGTGTTTACACGCTAGAGACGTTGCCGGCGGATCAATTCGAGCCATCCATCGGTTTTGAAAGCATCGTCGGATTGCACATGGATCCGCAGGGCAACATCACCGGCTTGGCCACGAAGGGCACGCAACGGCAACTGGGCTTCTACTGGCCGTCAAACGGCAATCCGGTGAGGAAGCTGGTATTTTCGACGCCATCTTCTGCAACGGATTGTGAACCGAAAGGCATCGACGCTGAGGGCCTCGTACATATTTATTGCAACGGAATATCCCTGAATGCGGTATATGAGCCGACATCCGGCAACTATCGTGAATTGAAAGCGCCGGAAGACAGAACGTTCGAGGTGCAAGGCGCAGGTGGGGAGCTCTGGAGCGTCGGGTCTTCATCGCGCAGTGGGCAAGGTATGGGAGTGCCGCCGAATGCCTGTTCCGCGGCGACAAGCGAGCCCACACGAACTTTTGGTTTTGTATCGACGCTGCGCTCAGGTGGGGACCGCGTCACCGCATTGCTTCCTCTGGTGCCCGGCGACACAACGGCCACTTCGATGACGCCAAGCGCTATCAATATTCATGCCGGTATCGTGGGCACACGGGAGGGCTGCGGCGACGTTGGCGTTCCGAGCGGACGCCGGGCCGTACTCTGGAAGTCACGTGGTGGCGCGTGGTCCGCGAACTTTTTGGATCGTTATCCGATCTCGCTCGACACGGGGATCTGCGCGCGCGACCTCGTCCTAACGGAAGCGCGCGCGATCAACGACAGCGGGCAAATCACGGGCGCAGGCTATTGTATCGATTCGGAGGGTTCCCGCCGCTCGATCGCCTACCGATTGACGCCGACGGGAGTTGAGGCGCCGTAGTATACTTCCCGCCCGCCTCTTGTCGCCCCAGCTGTCAGTTCGCACAACTCTGCTCGCCGAACCTTGCTACCCGAGCCCGATTGAGACTACTATTATTTGTCGAAGTCGAACTGCTCGCTTAAGATGCTGAAGGAATCCATGGAAAATCGGCCGGCCCTGTACAAGTTTGGGCCGTACCAGTTGGATCCCGCCAAGAGGTTGCTCCTGCGGGATGGCGTCACTCTCTCGATCGCTCCCAAGACCTTTGACTTGCTTCGACTTTTGGTCGAAGGTCGAGGTCGCGTTTTTACGAAAAAAGAGTTGATGAGCGCCTTGTGGTCGGATAGTTTTGTCGAGGAAGCCAACTTAACGTTCCAGATTTCAACTCTTCGAAAGATCTTAGGCGATAGCGAAACCGATTGGATTGATACGCTCCCTCGCTATGGCTATCGCTTTAGTAGTGATGTGACCGAGATCGGCACAGCCGCCACCACGTCGAGCACGGATTCGCCGGCGGCGGAAGAGAGCATCCCTCCGCACAATGGAAACGGGCATCGTGTGGAGGGTTCCGATGCCGACGTTCTTCCGAGTGTTCTTCCCTTTGTGCACAGGAGCACGGGGCTTGCGGGTTGGCGCAGCAAACCATCGTATTGGGTTCCGGCTGTTCTACTGGCGTTGGTCACTCTGATTTTTGCGGCGTTGTACTTGCGCCGGACGGAGCCCGCGGAGCGTGTGGTTCGTTTTCGGATTGCGCCGCCGGATTCCGTCACCATGCCGGACGCGGATCCGATTACGATCTCTCCCGATGGCGAACGATTGGCTTTTATTGGCGTGGCCTCGGACGGCGGAAGGCAGTTGTGGGTTCGTGCCATGAGTTCACTTGCGGCCGAACCGTTGCCCGGAACGGATCGAGTGGAGTCGGCGTTCTGGTCTCCGGATGGCCGCATGCTGGCATTTTTCGCGGCAGGGAAGCTCAAGAAACTCGATCTGAAAAGCGGCGGCGTAGCGCAAGTCATATGTAATACGCCCGTCGGCCCCGAAATTGGACGTGCCTTTGGAACCTGGAACAGTAGTGGCGTCATCTTGTTTGCCACGACGGAGCGCCCGGAGATTTATCGCGTGTCCGCCGACGGAGGCGAACCCAAACCGATCACGAGTCTGGATTCGGCAAAGGGCGAGACCCGTCATTCCGCGCCCCAGTTTCTGCCGGACGGAAATCATTTTATCTACTTCGTGCAGAGTAGTCAG